>JACNHM010000441.1 GCA_014383605.1 Chloroflexota bacterium | reverse complement strand
GGCAGCCGTCGGCACAGGTGCCTTCGATGGATTGAGCGACGCGGCCGCTGCCATGACGCATCCAGCGGCCACCTTCGAGCCGCAAGCCGCTCACACCACCATCTATAGAGCATTGTTCCCTCTCTGGCGAGGTCTCTATCCGGCTTTGCAACTCACCTTCTCGCGTCTGAGTCAGATGGACAGAAAGGCAATAGCATGAGTTCTGGCGAAGAGTTACGTCTGATCCTTCAGGCAGCGCGGCTGTATTACGAAGACAATCTGACGCAACAACAGGTAGCCCAAGAACTGGGCGTTTCCCGACCCGCTGTCTCCCGACTGCTGGCGCAGGCTCGTCAGGAGGGAATCGTCCAGATCACAGTGGTGGATCCCTTTGCGACCTTTGAGGAGTTGGAGACCCGTCTGGCAAGCGCTTTTCACCTACGGCAGGCGGTGGTGGTTGGCGAAGGGGCGAGCGGCGAACTGCTGCGGCGACGCCTTGGTCTCGCGGCAGCCGAGTACCTGCGTTCCACGCTCAGCAACGGTGACCTAGTGGGTATCGGCTGGGGGCGCACCCTGCACGCCGTCGTCGAGGCGCTGGGCACCGAGCGACGGGCCGAGGTGCAAGTCTTTCCTCTGATCGGCGGATTAGGGCAAATCTCCCCATCGTTTCAGGTGAATGACCTGGCCCGGGGGTTGGCCGAGGCTTTCAGCGGCAGTTGGTTGACTCTCTATGCACCGGCCTTCGTCAGCGACCCGTCAACCTGCCAGGCACTGTTCCAGGTGGCCGACGTGGAGGTGGTGACCCAGAGTTGGCCCAAACTCGACGTGGTTCTGGTAGGCATCGGCCATTTTGCCTTGCAACGCCAGTCTTCCATGCTCTTTGCCGGTTACATGGACGCCTCCCTTTTGCTGGAGTTGGAACGGCGGGGAGCGGTAGGCGATCTCTGCGGGCGCTTCTTCGATGCCCAGGGACGACAGTGCCTCGTCGAGCCCGGCGTTATCGGCATCTCTTTGGAACAACTGAAGGCGCTGGATCACGTGATCGGCGTCGCCGGGGGCGAGGAAAAAGTCGCTGCCATCCTGGGGGCGCTGCGGGGAGGATGCTTGAACGTGCTGGTCACGGACACGGTCACCGCTGAAGCAGTGCTGGAGAAGCACAGAAGTGAAACGTAAAACGTGAAACGTGATTCGCTATTCGCCATTCGCAATTCACAATTTGACAAAGCCTATGGCTGCCTGGCCGGGCTGGCCCTGGGAGATGCGTTGGGGATGCCCACCGAGTTTCTGACGCCGGAACAGATCGCGGCAGAGTACGGCCGAGTCGAGAACCTGGTCTCCCCACCCGATTGGCACCCGCACGCCGCGTTGCCCTGGGGTCGCATCACTGACGACACCGAGCAGGCCCTGGTGCTGGCCGAGGTCTATTTACGCGATGGGCAGATGCGTGCCGAGGCTGTGGCCCAGGCCATGCTCGACTGGGCGGTGGCGCAGAGCGAGCACCTGGCGCTCTACCTGGGACCCAGCACGCGCCAGGCGTTGGAAGCGCTACGAGCCGGAGAGTCTCCCCGCCAGAGCGGACGCCAGGGCAAGACCAACGGCGCGGCCATGCGGATTGCTCCGGTAGGCATTGTCAACGCCGGGAACCTGGAAGGGGCGCTGCTGGACACAGTCGAGGCTTGTTTGCCCACCCACGGCACGACGCTGGCCACCTCTGGCGCGGCAGCCGTGGCCTGCGCCGTCGCTGCGGCCATGCGCGATGACGCTACTCTCGAAGCCGTGTTGGAGGCAGCGACGGAAGGGGCGATCCGTGGCCGCCAGCATGGGGCCTGTGTCTGGACGCCGCCGCTGGAACGGCGCATCGCCCTGGCGGTTCGCCTGGTGCGTGAGGCTGTGAACGATGCTGAAGCCTTGCAGGCATTGTACGATTACGTCGGCGTGGACATGTTGATCACCGAAAGTATTCCCACTGCCTTCGGGTTGGTTATCCTGGCGGAAGGTGACCCGATGCGAGCTGTGCGCTACGCGGCCAACATCGGCGGCGACACCGACACCATCGGGGCCATTGCCGGGGCCATCTGCGGCGCGCTGCGTGGCATCGGGGCCGTGGATCGGGCCATACTGGCCGAGGTCGAGCGGGTCAACGGACTCGACCTGGAGACAGTCGCCTGGGGTCTGGTAGCAGTGGGACGGGCAAGGAGTCAACGGTGAGCGACAGTTTGGTGGGTTTCAGTATGCATCCACGTTGGGTCTACAACGGCACCCCGGTTGATTTCTTGGAGCCGTTGCGGGCAGCGGGGCTGGGGGCGCTGGAATACGAGTTGGATGCCAACGGCCCCGATTGGTCGCACTTTATACCCTCGATGGAGAACTGCCAGCAATTGGGGTTCACTCTTTGTTTCCACGCGCCTTACAAAACGCCCTATACCATCGCTGGCTTTGCCGGCCAGGAACAAGCGTCAATCGAGGCGGCCTATGCCCCAATGCTCGACGTGGCTGCTCGCTTCGGCCCCGCGACGGTGGTCGTCCACGGCGCGCACTCGGCCACCCGGTCTTATGAAGAGTTGTGCGCAGACACTGTCGCTTTCCTGCGATGGGCGCTGGCCCGTTATCCGTCGCTGACCTTTGCGCTGGAAAATCTATATCCCGATCCTGCACGGATCAAAACAGGCGTGACCCGCGCCGGGCTGCTGCGCATTGTCGAGGAGATTGATGACCCTCGCCTGGGCATCTGCTGGGACATGGGCCACGATGTGTTAGCCGGCCACTACGACCTTCCGGATGGTGCCTGGCTACAGCATGTCTGCCACGTCCACGTGCACGATATTGACTCGCAAGGAGTTGACCATTATCCATTTATGTACGAGCGGGTGCCCTATCAAACCTGGCTGCCCGCGCTGGCCAAAACTGGCTTTGCGGCCATAGTCACCCTTGAGATCAAGAGCGAGCACCTGATCCCACTGGGGATGGCGCAGATCATGGAGATGCTGGTGAACAGCATCAGCGAGATCCGCCGCCTGCTCACCCCTTCAAATTCGGTGGCAAGCAGTTGACAAGGTGAATATTGGGGCAACTCAAATACCCCGGACGTGCGCGGCGGTCGGCCCCGTATTGCGGGTACGCGCATCATAGTGGTCAATGTCGTCATCATACACCTGCGCCTAGGGCAATCGCTGGAGGAAATCACCGGCAAGTACGATCTGGATTTGGCTGACGTGTATGCTGTCATGGCTTACTACTGCGACCACCGCTCAGAGATTGATGGGAGCATCGAAGCGGACGAGGCCTTTGCAGGGGCATTTTACCGCAACAACCCCTCGCTCCTGTAGGCAAAGCTAAAGGCGCTACACAGTTAATAAACTTGACGTGGTAAGGAGAGGGAATGACCAAAATCTACATCTCTTCAACTTACAGCGACCTTGTGGAGCACCGCCAGCAGGTTTATGGTATCTTGCGCAAGATGCGGTACGACGTGATTGCCATGGAGGATTACGTGGCCACCGACGAACGCCCGCTCGATAAATGCCGGGCCGACGTGGCTTCCTGTGACCTTTACGTCGGAATTTTCGTCTGGCGCTACGGCTACATACCGCCCGGTCAGGAACAGTCCATCACCGAACTGGAGTACCGGCAGGCGGGTGAGTCTGGTCTAAAGCGCCTGATCTTCCTGCTGGACGAAGATGCGCCCTGGCCGCGCAGCAAGATGGAGAAGGGTGCGGGCAGGGAGAAGATCAAAGCCCTGCGGGCGGAACTGGCAGCGGCTCACGTCGTGGGATTCTTCAAGGACCCCGAAGAACTAGCCGGACTGGTTGCGGCATCCGTTGCCGTATGGGCGCAGGCGCAATTGGACGCCATGATGGACTCCCTGCGGACCAGACAAGCCCAGGCCGACAGGGAGCGCCGCGCCATGCGTGCCCGCCAGCACGTGGTCAACGTTCGCCCGTTGGACGTAGCCCATTTCAAAGACCGCCTCCGCGAGATGTGGGCCCTCTGTGACCACCTAGCTGATGCCAGCGTGCGCCTGATCAGCGTGGTGGGCCGGGGCGGGATGGGCAAGACAGCCCTAGTCAGCCGCGTCCTGGCCGACCTGGAGCGGGGAAAGCTGCCGGTCCCCGGCGGGGAAAGAGAGCTTCCCATAGATGGTATCCTCTACCTCAGTGCGCGGAGCACCGGCCTGGGCCTGGAGCGCATCTACGCCGACGTGGGGCGGATGCTCGGCGAGCCGGCCGCCAGCAAGTTGGCCGCCCGTTGGGCCGATAGGGACATGCCTCTGGCCGCCAAGGTCGAGTACCTCCTGGAGACTATACAGGACGGCCTGTACCTCATCCTTCTGGACAACCTAGAAGACTATCTGACTGTAGATGGCGACATCACCGAGGAGGGCCTACGCCTCTTCGTTGAGCGCTGTCTGACCCAGCCCGGTGGGGCGCGGCTGATCGTCACCTCGCGGGAGGAGGCTAAAATCACCGCCGCCGCGCTGCATAGCGCGCGCAGCATCCCTCTGCGCGAGGGACTGCCCGAAGAGGACGCCGTCGCTCTCTTGCGCGATCTGGATCCACAGGGGGTGCTTGGCCTGCGCGACGCGTCGGGAGACGACCTGCGCCGCGCCGTCCGGCTCACACGGGGCATCCCCCGCGCCCTGGAAATCCTAGCCGGCATCCTGGACCGAGATCCGACTGCCAGCCTGCCCAAATTGCTGGCTGATGAGGAAATCTTCGGGGAACAAGTGGTGGAACAGTTAGTGGTCGAAGGGTACTGCCGCCTGGGAGACGACGAGCGACGGATCATGGAAGCCCTGGCCGTCTTCGACCGGCCTGTGGATGAGGCGGCCATCACCTACCTGTTGCACCTCTGGTTTCCCGGCTTGGACATCCGGGCCTGCCTGCGCTGCTTGGTCAGCGGCTACTTCGTGAGTGCCAACCGCGTCACCGGCGAATACAGCCTCCATCCTCTCGACCGGGAGTACGCGTACCGCCAACTGTCCGGTGATGAAGGCCCGGACGCCTACAACCGGCGCAACCTGGATCTGCGCGCCGCCGATTTCTACGTAGGCATCCGCAAACCCGAAAGCGAGTGGTACTCCATAGAGGACCTGGCCCCCCAACTGGCTGAGTTCGAGCACCGCGTCCGCGCCGGGGATTACGATGGCGCCTGCCGGGTGCTAGAGCCAATTGACTTCGACTACCTGCGCCTGTGGGGCCACTACGCCCGAGTGGTTGATCTACGGGAAAAGCTCCTGGGGCGACTGACAGACCGCAGTTTGCAGACGACTAACTTGGGCAGCTTGGGTTTTGCCTATCACTACCTGGGGCAGATCAGGCAAGCCACTGAGTTTTACAAGCGGGCCCTGATCATCACCCGCGAGATCGGCAATCGGCGCAACGAAGGGAACTTGCTAGGCAATTTGGGGATCGTCTACAGCGACCTGGGGCAGGTGGAGCAGGCTATTGGGTACTATCAGCAGGCATTGGCTATCAGCCGTGAGGTTGGGGACCGGCGGGGTGAGGGGAATATGCTGGGCATTCGGGGGGTTGCTTACCGCCTCCTGGGGCAGGTAGAGCGGGCCATCGTCCATAGTCAGCAAGCGTTGGCCATCAGCCGCGAGATTGGTGACTGGAATGCCGAGGGAGTCTGGCTAGGCAATCTGGGGACTGCCTACCGCCAGTTAGGGCAGTTGGGACGATCAATTGAGTACTATCAGCAAGCCCTGGCGATTGCCCGCAAGATCGGCGACCGACAGCGCGAAGAGGAATGGTTGGGCAATCTGGGGGTCGCCTACCGCCAGTTAGGGCAGTTGGAGCGATCCATTGAACATTGTCAGCAATCACTAGCTATCAGCCGCCAGATCGACCACCAGCGTGGCGAGGGGGAGTGGCTGAGCAATCTGGGGAACGCCTGTCGTGACCTAGGGCAACTGGAGCGAGCCCTCGAGTATTATCAGCAGGCCCTGGCCATCGCCCGCGAGATCGGCGACCGGCGCCATGAAGGGAACCGGCTAGGCAATCTGGGAATCGCCTACCGCCAATTGGGGCAAGTGAGGCGAGCCATCGAGTACCATGAGCAAGCTCTGGCTATTACCCAGGAGATTGCCAACCGGCGCGGAGAAGGGAAGGCTTTAGGCAATCTAGGGATCGTCTACAGCGACCTAGGACAGGTGAAGCAAGCCATTGAGCATTACCAGCAAGCTCTGTTCATTGCCCGCGAGATTGGTGACCGTAGGCGTGAGGGCGTTTGGCTTGGCTACCTGGGCACCGCCTACCGCACCTTAGAGCGGATCAAGCGGGCCATTGAATTTTACGAGCAGGCTCTGATCATTGCCCGCGAGATTGGCAACCACTGGGGGGAAAGCTATCAATTGCTGGGGCTGGGCAAGGCCCTGCTGGCTATTGGAGAACTCTCCAAAGCCCGGCAGCGCTGCGTAGAAGCCCTGGCCCTGGACGTATCAGAGACCAGTTACCAGGCCGCGCTGGCGCTGGGTATTATCCTATTGCACCAGCGCGACCCGGACGCCGGGGATACATTCGCGGACGTGACTGCCCGCTGCCGGGCCATGCTGGAAAAGACGGCAGGCTTATACGAACCACGTTACACGCTGGCGGTAGCACTGGTGGGAGGTGCAGTCTGCGACCCGCGCTGGGTGGAGGATGGCGAGCAAGCCGAGTTGCTCGCCCCGGCGCTGGCGGAATACCGGCGGGCGCTGGGGATTTGCGCCGCGCTAGGCGTCGTCCGCGATACCCTCCGTGACCTTGAAATGATTCGCGCGGCGGGGGTGGGTGGCCTGGGGAATGCCTTCGAACTGCTCGAGGATTATGTCGGCGAGGGGACAGATGTTGGAGGCGCTCATCGATGAGATTTCCCAATTATCAACTGAAGACTAAGGAGCGGCCTGGTGCCGGCTACAAGGCCGATGCCATAGGGAAATTGTCCTGCGCGATGGCAATTCAGATCACCACACACGTGCCATCTACACCGACCCCTGTGCTGCCCACACCCACTCCCCTGCCTGCCGCCGGCCCTCTCCCCGCCCCCACCGGCGACGTCATCCTCAAGGTCACCGGCGACCTCACCCTGCCCAACGTGGGTGACGAGTGCCACTTTGATGCCGACCTCTTCGACCAGCACGCCATCAAGCAAGTCCTTGATGATCCGTGGATGGGCGACGGCCTGGAGTATCGCGGCCTCACCCTGAACAAGGTCTGGGAGC
>JACNHM010000440.1 GCA_014383605.1 Chloroflexota bacterium | reverse complement strand
ATGACGATTCATGTCGCCCTCATAGGAGAACTGCGCCGACGTGGATATGAGCTAAGGAACACTATTATATGGGATCGCACTAATATTGTGAATCGAGTTGGGATATTTGGGTGGCCATCCAATTACATTACAATGGGAACAACGTTTGAGTATCTTCTTGATTTTTGGCGCCCTCCTCAGAAAACGAAGAGCAAGTCTACGCAACAATAGCGCACAGCCATGGCAAGGCAACGAAATCACTCCCTCAAATACTGGCAACCTCGATTGATATCAGAGGAGAGGATTGACTATGCAACTGGCGACGTACTCCCCGGTAGAGGAAATGCTGTGAGGATCTATACCAAAGAGTCATTGATCGAGGAACTCAAGAAGATACGAGGCAAGGGTTGGGTACCAAACACCCGCCCAGGGAATCCAGGCGGCGTGGGAAATACGTTGGAGGATTTGCTGGGCATTGAAGAGAGCAACCTTCCAATCCCTAATGCCGCCGAATGGGAGTTGAAGTGCCAGAGAGCAGGCACAACGTCTCTTGTGACGCTTTTCCACATGGAGCCATCGCCGAGAGCTCTGAAGTTCGTTCCGAGGGTTTTCTTACCGCGCTACGGATGGCCTCACCAAGAAGCCGGCGGCAAGTACGGCCACGACGAGATGAGCTTCAGGTAAACAATCAGTGGCCTACAAAGAAGTGATAGAGGGTTCAACGTCGTTGTCGACCGCACTCAATGTAAAGTGCTCGTGTCTTTTGATGCGACTGCGGTTGACCCCAGGCACTCGGACTGGCTCAAGAAAGTTGAAAAGCGCGTAGGGCTGGGAGAGCTGAATCCTCAACCCTACTGGGGCTTTGACGATCTGCATCATAAAGCCGGTACAAAACTCCTGAACTGTTTCTTTGTTCAAGCTGATTCAAAAAGGAAAGGTGGGCAGGAATTCTTTGCCTACTCGAAGATCATGGTGCTACAAAAGTTCAACTTGGATGGCCTGCTGTCGGGCATTGAACAAGGCTTTGCTTACGTAGACTTTGACGCACGTACAGGGCACAATCACGGCACAAAATTCAGATTGCGGCGGGACAGGTTGCCGTTGCTGTACGGCAAGGTGGAGGAAATCTGACGGAAGGGCGAGCCGCCCAAGTTATGGTCGCTGTGGCGGGCGACTGCCCCGGCGGCACTTCAGAACCCCGTGGGGCGGTTCCCCGTTATGGGGCTCCTGAGCACCA
The DNA here is from genome assembly GCA_014383605.1 of Chloroflexota bacterium. Next base: position 6,007 of record JACNHM010000440.1, on the reverse strand, counting down.
GGGCCTTTGTCATAGGTCCCGATATCGGCGATTACTCAACCGCAAAGGCAGCGACCTTTGCTGCCCATCCCCCGGATCACTCCAGTTTCGGGCGAACGGGTCGCACCAAGCGGTTGCAGCCGACTACCTTCGGCGCAGGTATGCGTGGTGCGTCTTGCCAGCAATCGTTCTGGTTATTGGAGCGAGTCTCGCCAGAGTCGGCGGTGGCTGAACCGCCGGGCCGTTAGTCCACCAACGGTGACAGGCCTCCTGAAGTTTATCGCCGCCCACCGGCCTTGTCTGGCCACGATGTAGCCAGGGTGTTGGGGAGACGGAGAAAACAGGGGGCGGTAAGCGCAGAACAGAACAGCGGGCGAAGCCTGAGGCTTCGCCCGCTGTTTGCTGTTTCGGTTTCGCCGCTGGGGGCGGCAGCTACGCCGTCGGGTTGACCATGCGGCCGACGAACAGGATGGCCCCCGTCTCGATGTCGCCAATCAGGAAGACGAAGGGGCGATCCACGGTGACCTCGACCGGCTCCTCCGGTATGCTGAGCCTTTTCATGATCACAGCGGTGGCCGCCGCCGCTTCCGTGCCCGCCTCGTCCACGGAGACGAAGGCCTTGTGGATCACGTCGGAGATGAACAGGTCGCGGTCGCCGGTCATGCCCGAGAAGTCCGCCGCGCCGCTGAAAGCGGCGGGCATGCCCATGGCCGCCAGCGTGTCGGCCAGCGCCAAGGCCGATTCGAACTCGAACTTGGGCAAGGTCAGGGCCACCTGCCGGCGCTCCAACCCCTGCACGATGGCCTGCACCTGCTCGGCGCTCAACGCGGCCTCAAAGGGCTCGAAGTTGCCTGGGTCAGGCAGCAAGATGACCATGGCGAGTTCCTGGCCGTCGTAGGGCAGCTCCACGGCCTGATACCCCTCGCCCTCGGCATAACCGAAGGACTCCGACTGCTTCATCATCGGCGCCGTGACCTGGCTGCCGTCCAGCAGATAGAAGGGGCCATCGGCGGTCAGCTCCGCCGTGAAGGGCTGCGCCCAGGCGGCATTGAAGTAGATGGCGTTGGTCAGCACCAGCCGCGTGAGCTTGTCAATGAGCCCCTGCGGGATCAGGTCCTCGATGCGCTCCTCCGTCTGCTCGCTGACCCAGTCGTTGATGGTGACGCGAGACTCCTCCGGTGCGTTCACGAAGTCCAGCAAGCGCAGCCCGGCCCCGTAGTTCTCGGCCAGGACGTCCAGGAACTCGGCCAGGAAGGCGTAGCCCTCCTGGCCCCAGATGGCGTTGACGATGTTCAGCCGGAAGCCCTGCTCGTCTTTGCCCGCAGCGCCTTCGCCCCGCTGGGCCAGCGTCTGATCCAGCCCGTTGAAGGCCGGATGCAGGAGGTCTTGAGGCAAGGTGAAGTAGAGAGCGTCGGCCATCTGGAGTTCGGTGTCGCCGCGGGCGCCGGCGTAGGTCATGGCCAGGGCCACGGAGATGCTGTACGGCGAGTAGAAGAGGTTGCCGTCGGCCTCCCGGATGGCCTGATAGAGGTCGAAGGCGAAACCGCTGTTTCCGGCGACCAGCGCCGCCAGGTCGGCGGCGTCCACGGCCGGCGCCGCCACCCGCGGCTTCTCCGACAGCGCCACGCCCTCCGCTGGCGGCAGGGCGCCCGTGCAACGCCAGTTGATCACCGCGGTTTTGTCGTTCACGTTGATCACGCAGGCCGGCGCGCAGCCCGGTTTGTCTGCGTCCAGGTCAATCCACCAGGTGCCGGTGTTCTCGTTGCAGAAATGGGTCTCTTTGAGCTGGCCTTGTTCCAGGCACTCGCTGCCCTGGGCGATCTGCAGGGCCTCCTGGTAGCTCAGCCTGGCCCCCGTGGTTTTGTCCATACAAACCTCGTCTTCGCTCACGGGCGGGGCTGCGGTCGGTTGGGCCGCGGGCGGCGCGCAAGCGCCGAAGATCAGGGCGCTCAGAACGAGCACGAGCGCCACAGCAGAGAGTGTGTTTTTCATGTTTCGTCTCCTGTCCTGTTGTTCCCGATGTCGCTCCCATCGGCTTCACTGCTTTTCAGACGTCCTGAGAGGCGCAAAGGTTCCGCCGCACAGCCGGCGAGATCAGCGCAGCGCGCCGACCTCCCGCGCCAGGTGCAGGAACTCCGCCTGGGCGGCTGCATCCGGCAGCACCTGCTCAGCGCCGCGCAGCTCCTGGCCGGTCACCTTGAGCACCAACAAGGCGAAGGCCACCAGCACCTCGCTGACCTTGAAGTTGCAGTGGCCATGCCGGAAGGCCGGGATGTTGGTGTGCAGGGGGCCGGAGCCACTGCGCTGCACCGCGGCAGCGTAGTACAGCTCATGCCAGTAGGGCACGACGGGGTCGCCCGTGGTGTGCAGGGTGACCAGGGGAGAGACGAGATGACCCGAGGTCTGGTAGCGCGCCGCCATCTCCTGCAGCGCGGCCGGGTCGGCGCGGAAGCGTTGCACCTGGCGATTCAGGGCCAGGTCGTTTTTCGAGCCCCAGTAGACACGATGGGCGTTGTCGAAGGGCTGACCGCCCAGTTTGGCGATGCCGTCGTTGGTGGCAAAGACGTTGTACCAGAGCAACTGGAGCAGCACGTCCACCGCCGAATCGGGATTGTCCCGCTCCACGGGCACCTGGGCGACCCGCAGGAGCTGGGCGGTAGCGTCCGGGTTGGCCCGTAGGGCGGCGGCGATGGCCGGCTTATAGACCGTGTCCCAGTTGTCAATGACCTCCTGGGGAATGTCCACAGGGCCGCCGGGGATCACGCCGGGGAAGAAGAGGTCGAACACCACCCGCAGGTCGCCCCAGGTGTTGATCTGCCCACGGAAACTGCCGACCGGCCCGCAGGTGGACAGGCCGCCGTCGAAGACCTCCGGGAACTGCTCGACGGCCAGCGCCGTCACCAGGCCGCCTTCGGAGGCCCCGCCCAGGTAGACGTGGCCGGGATTTCCGTGCTTGGCGCGAAAGACCTCCACCAGGTCGCGGACGTCTTCGATGCCTTCGCGTACCGCCAGGCCGTTGGTGCTGTAGCTGGTGGTGGCGAAGGCAAAGCCCAATCCGTTCATGATCTCCGGAATGGACGTGCCGTCCGGCAGCACCAACTGATCTTCCGGAATGCCCACCGGCTCGTTGAAGGCGACGTAGCCGTGGGCGTAGACCACCAGGTCGCCGTTCCAGCCCCCCGGTTCGGGCATGCAGATGCGGTAGATCGCGCCGCTGGCCTGGGGGCCATCCTCGCAGGTACTGGCAGCGACGGCGGCCATGGCCGGGAAGGCCGGCAAGCTGCTCAAAAGGATAACAACGGTCAGGAACAATCTCGCTTTTCGTGACATAAGCTTTCCTCCGTGACATGTGATGAGGGACTGGCTGACCTCTCTGCGGGGCGGAGTGTGTCCTCGCACGGGAGAGACAGAAACGGGCTGTAGGCCCGGCGTGAACAAGGAGCGCCCCCGGCAGGACTCGAACCTGCGGCCCACGGATTAGAAGTCCGTTGCTCTATCCACTGAGCTACGGGGGCATAGATCCATTCTAGCGCAGGAAGGGCCGCTTGTCAAAAGCAGCCCCAGCCTTGCCGGCGAGCTTCAGGCAGCGAGGCGCTGGTCGCAAGCGTGGCGGTAGCCGCAGCGGCGGCAGCGGGCGGGTTCATCGTGCGAGCGGGAAGCGTCGCCGCTCACGCCGGCGCGGCGCATGTCCTCAAGAGTAACCAGCAACTCACCCCGCAACTGAGGCGCGTAGTCCACACGTACCGTGTCATCGCTGTAGCGCAGCAAACCGTAGGGCGGGGCCTGGCCGCGTGTCTCTTCGATCAGGAGGCAATAGGCGGCCAGTTGCATGACGTGGGAGCGGTAGGGGACAGCGGGACGGCGGGTGGACTTCACTTCGACGGGAATGGTGGCCCCTTCCGCTTCCACCAGGTAGTCGGGTCGCCCGCTCAGGCGGTAGCGCTGGCTGAAAAGCGGACGCTCGCAGCGTTGCCAGGCCCCGGTATCGCTGTACACCACTTGCCCGGAGGGAAGCCCACTCTCCTGCCGCAAAGCTCGCGACCGCAGCAGCAGCACCACCCCCACGGCCGTCAGAGCGGCGATGAGCAGGAAAAAAATCGTGATGTCCATCACCCGGTAAGGTCTGTGCGGCAGCGCAGCAATGGAGCCGGTTTGCTCCCTCGATGCTGCCGCAACTGCTGTAGGGTCGGTGGCCCTCCTGGCCCTGCATGGCGCATGCAACCCACCCTGCTGCCTGAAGTTTGGATTTTGGGGTTTGACGTTGCGCTTATCCCTGCCGGGCGCTGCCGCCATCCCAGGGCAGGATGACGATGGGCACGCCCTGCGGCTGCCAGTCCGTGAACCACTGGGCATCCTCCGGCAGCAAGCGGATGCAGCCGCGAGAGGCGGGGTAGAGCCCCACGGCATCCAATTCCTGATAGACCCTGACCCCATCTTGCAGAACGTAAGGCGCGCTGTGAATGAGGATGGTGCCTCCGTCCAGATCGAACAGATACCAGGCGTTGTCGCCCCACACACCGCGAGCGCTGAAACTGCCCCAGAACTCGCCGATGGCCCCCGACCAGGCCGGGGTGCGGAAGTGATTGTCAGGGTCGCCGGTGCTCACCGGCAGCGTGCGCACCTCCGCGCCATCCTCCACGACGTGCATCTGCTGCTGGTTCTGATCCACGATCGCGAAGCGGCCGCTGAGATCTAAGCCATGCTGGCGGGCCAGGCGCACCAGTTTCTCCGCCAGCGGCGGGAGCGGCGTGCTGGTGGGAGGTGGCGCGGTAGGCTCAGCAGAAGCAGGCTCCGCCGCCGGCGGCCTCTCCGTCGGCGTGGCCGAGGCGGTAACCGTGGGCAGGGGCAGCAGAGCGGTGGGCGTGGCCGTGGCCGCAGGCGGCGCCGCCGGCGTCTTGGTAGGGGTAGCCGTCAGCCGCACCTCGGCGCGCCAGGGCAAGCGCCAACCAAGCAGACCACCCGGCTGGCTGCCGTTGCTGCTGGCTTGAACGTAGAAACCGATGGCCGCGCCAGCCACGAGAACAACGAGCAGAGCCGGCCAGAACAAACGTTTAACCACGGGTCAACATCCAGAATAAGATTGCGGACAGGAGCAACGCCGCCGCCAGGAGCACGTAGCCCAGACTGCGCAGACGGTGATAGGCGACGACCTGCCGACCATGCCGTCGGTGCGCCAGTTGTCCCTCTTCTAGCGCCTCCACGTTGGCAGACCGTTCCCCTTGCACCGCACCCAGCCACCAGGCCCGAGCGCAATAGGCGTACTGCCCTACCTCGCTGGCTCGCGTATAGGTACGAGGCCTGTTTCTCCTCTTCGCAGATGACATAGCGGCCCGATTATACACGCGAAGGCGCGTCGGGGCAAAGCGGCCAGGCCGGGAGCGCGGAGGGGTACAGACCGCATGGGCGCTAACTTTAGCCCTGTAGCCTGTTCGTAGTCAGGCACGGAGCACAGCGGAGTGCCGTCCCGCTTGCGTAAACGCCACTCCGCTATCGCTGCGTGGCTGACTACGAGCGTTAAGTTAGCGCATATGGGTACAGACCGCCCCCGGCCGTGCTGACCGGTCGAATTCTCTCAAAGTTGACAAGGTGGACGTTCTTCTGATATACTTGTCCAGCATGGCATAAACGTTACGCTGAGAGAGCACGCGCCGCGACCAGCACAACCCGTCGCTGGATCGGTGGGCTGCAAAGTTGTGTTTTCGAGGAGGACATCCCATGGCTAAGCTACCTGACGGACGGGCCTTGCCGGGCAAGCTATTCATCGTCGAGGGCATTGATGGCTCCGGCAAGAGCACCCAATTGGACATGTTGCGCAAATGGCTCATCGGCCAGGGCTACTGCGTGGCCTTCAGCGAGTGGAACTCCTCGCCGGTCGTGCGGGACACAACCCGGCGGGGCAAGAAGAAACAACTGCTCACCCCCACCTCCTTCAGCCTCATCCACGCCGCCGATTTGGCCGATCGCATGGAACGACAGATGCTGCCGGCCCTCAAGGCGGGAGCCATCGTCCTGGCCGACCGTTACATCT
>JACNHM010000339.1 GCA_014383605.1 Chloroflexota bacterium | reverse complement strand
CGGTTTGGTCATGGGCGAGATCGTCTGGGCCTTGAGCTACTCGCAGGTGAATAGCTTGACTGCTGGCATCCTCTTGCTGCTCATCTTCTACCTCATCACCGGCCTAGCTCGGCAGGGACTTCTGAAACTCCTCAGTCGGCGGATCCTCATCGAATTCGCTGTGGTGGCCCTGATCGGCCTGGCGCTGCTCCTCAAGTACACTCCCTGAGCAATCCTCACAACTCAACCTCGACGCCCAGCCCCAGCGTCTCGGCTCGCGTCAACACCGCGCGGGCCACCGACACGTCCTGCACGGCGTTGCCCACCGACTTGAAGAGAGTGATCTCGCCGGGGCTCGCACGCCCTGACTTGATCCCAGCAGCGATCTCCCCCAACTCGGCATAGATGTCGCGTTCGGTGATCAGGCCCTGGCGGATGGGAATTATCAGGTCGCCCGTTTCGGCCAGGCATGCCTCCCGCGAGCCTACCACGATCCTGGCCCTTGCGACCGTTTGCGCTGGAATCTCCTGCATCTCCGGCGTGAAGGAGCCGACGGCGTTGATGTGGACGCCTGGCTTGAGGTCCGCGTCGGCGAAGACGGGCGTCTTGGCGGTGGTGGCGGTGCAGACGACATCGGCCTCTCGGACAGCCTCCGCTGGGGAGGAGGCGACCCTAAGGTCAGCGGGCACCCTCCCCTTTGCCCCCATCTCCTGGGCGAACCTTTCCGCCGCCTGGGGATTGACGTCGTAGACCCAGGCTCTTTCGATGTCCCGCGCCTCGCAGACCGCCAACAGTTGGGTGCGCCCCTGGGCTCCCGCCCCGAAGATAGCCGCCACCGTGGCGTCCTCCCTGGCCAAAAGATCGGTGGCCGCCCCCGAAGCCGCGCCCGTACGCAGCGCGGTGAGATAGGTCCCGTCCATCGCCGCCACCGGCCGCCCGGTAGAGGCATCCACAACCACCACCAGGGCGAAGATAGTGGGCAATCCCATCTCCAGGTTACGAGGGAAGACGGAGACGATCTTGACCCCCAGGTCGTCGCTTTCCGAAAGGTAGGCGGGCATGAAGAGAGTGACCCCCTCGTGCCTCTCCACCGGCAATTGGGTGCGCAGGGGCGCCGCCGCCTTCCCCGCCGAGAGCTGGGTGAAGGCGCCCTTCACGATCTCAATGGCCTCCCGCATGGGGACGGCTTGCTGGACATCCTGCTTCGAGAGCACTCGCAGCTTCGTCATTATTACTCCTCTCCTCCTCATTCTCACAAAAACGGTGACAGGCAAATCCCAACGCTCAACCTACTTCAGCTTCTCTTCCCCGCCGAACTCCCGATACGGGCTCAATTCCCCCAGCGTCTCCTCATCCTCCGGCGTCAGCTCTTCCTGCACCATGCGGCTCAATAGAGAACCTACCCCCGGTCCCAACATATAGCCTTGCCCACACATGCCAACGGCGTAGATGTATCCTGCCAGTTCCCGCACCCGCCCAATGATGGGGAAGCCATCAGGCGTCATCGGATAGAGCCCCCGCCAGGTGCGGCGTACCCGGATGTTAGCCAGTTTGGGCATCAAGCCCACCATCCGTGGCGCGATCATGGGCAGGAATTCCGAGGTCTCCCGGCGGTCGGTGCCCACAATAGGCGGCTCCGGCGTGATGCAGAAGACAAGCGCGCCGGTCCCTTGCTGGTAAAAGTAGTAGTTCTTAGAGCCCTCAGCGGGGCGGATGTCCACGATCATCGGTTCCACGAAGCGCGCCACCGGCTCGGTGATGCCCGCCTCATGGCTATCTGGCGCCACCGGCGCATCCAGCCCGGACATCTGAGCTACCGCTCGCGCCCACGGGCCAGCAGCGTTGATCACCGTCTCCGTGGCGTAGCCTCCCTGGTCGGTGCGGACTCCGACCACCTTTCCTCGACGACGAATGACTCCGGTAACCCGCTCGCGGAAACGGAACTCGGCTCCCCGCTCCCTGGCGCGGGTGTAGAACGCATGCGCAGCCAGCAAGGGCGACGCAGACCCATCCCCAGGCGAATAAGTCCCACCGATGAGGCGCTCAGGCTGCAGATCCGGGATCACTTCCAACAGATCATCCCGATCCAGCCAGCGGATATCCAGGCCATAAGCCTGCTGAATCTTTAACAAGTCCTTGAGGACGCGTTCCTCCCGCTCTCGGTAGGCGACGAAGGAGTAGCCGCCCTGATACCACTCGATGTCATCCCCGTAGGTCTCCTCCCAGGTAGAGAACACCTCAATGGACTTGAGGCAAAGGCGAATCTTCGATGGCGCCGAGTGGGTGGCGCGGATGCCGCCGATGGCCGCCTTGTTAGAGCCCTGTCCGGGGCTGGCGAATTGATCAATGACCAGCGGCTTCAGCCCGGCCTGAGCCATGAAGAACGCCGTCGGCAGCCCGACACTTCCTGCGCCGATGATCACCGCATCGTACACTTTGGTAGTCATATTCTACAGCCCGCCTTCGTGCAGGTCCGTGGCATGGGTGACCGGCGCCTCCTCGGCCAGCCCTTCCCCGACGGCAATGCCAGCGAAGGCCCCCAGCGGCACTTCTATGAAGAGCGGACGCTGTGTGTTCTCCCTCACTTGCTCCAATGAGACCCCTTCCTCGCGGAAGAGACGCTTGATCAGGTTGGTGCACGTCTTGCCACCGCAGGCCCCCATCCCGGCCCGCGTCACCGCCTTGAGGTGGTTCATATCTCGCACACCAGAGCGGATAAGCTCGCGGACCTCTCCCGCCGTTACCCGCTCACAGCGGCAGACGATCTCGTCGCCGAGAATGTGCTTGACGGCGCGCTCAAGCGGCTCGGTTACCCAAGGCTCCTGCACGCGGATGCCCGCGATGCGCCTGGCGATCTCGTGGGGCGCTTTCACCCGCACCAACAGCGCTCGGTCGGCGAACCTGGTCTTTCGCACCTTCGCCACCCTGACATTGCCCAACACCTTCCCCTCCGTGTCTAGCACCGTTACGATGTCCCCTTCGTCAATGGTCTCCTCGGGGAACTCGTAGGGGATCGTCACCGTGGGGTACTCGGTGTCCTTTCGGTAGTCCACCATCGTAATGGCCAGCCCAGGGCAGATGGCGACGCACTGCTCGCAGCCGAGACAATCCTCGCCGATGTACTCCGGCAGACCTCGGATGTCATTCTCCTCAATAATGACGATACAGCCTTGTGGGCAGACGGAGGTGCAGGGATTGCACGGGATCTCCTGAGCGCAGTGAAGCACCGGGAAGACGCCCTCCTCTTTTTCCGGGATATCCTCGGTGACCACCGCGCCAGGCCGCGATTTGAGCACCTCGGCGGTGCGATGCCACTCCGGTGGCACTTCCCCCACGTCCCGCCCCAGAGCTTTGGCGATCTCCAGTCCACGGATGCGCCCCATGAACATCGCCGCCGACGCCTCGGCGATCTCCTCGGCGTCCCCCGCTGCGTAGACCGGCAAGCCGAACTCCTCCGCCTTGCGAAAGAACTCGTCCACCGGATCCAGCCCCACGGCGACGAGCACGGTGTCACATTCGAACGTCTTCTCCGTGTCGGGGATGGGCTGCCAGTTCTCGTCTATCTGGGCGATAGTGACCGACTCAACCTCATCCGTGCCGTCGGCGCTGAGGACGGTGTGTGAGGTGTAGATGGGCACACCCAGGCGAGCTAGTTTGTCCTTGTGGACCTTGTAGCCGGAGCACTCAGGCAGGGCCTCGCACAGGCCGACGACCTGGATGTCGGCCTGGAGCGCGTGATAGCCGGCGATCAGCCCCACGTTTCCCCCGCCGATGATGAATAAGCGGTCGGAAGACTTCACCAGATCCCGATTGACCAGCGTCTGGAAGGCCCCCGCGCCGTAGACGCCCGGCAGCGTGTTCCCCTTGAAGGCCAGCGACTTCTCCCGCGCGCCCGTCGCCACAAGTAGGATGTGAGGGCGAACCAGAACGTAGTGACCCTCTCGCAGAAGCCCCACCTTCCGATCGGAGTAGACGGCCAGCGCTGTGGTGTCGAGCCAGACCTGGACGTTCTCGTAGTCGCTCACTTCCTGCTCCAGCTTCTTGGCGATGTCAATGCCGCGCGTCCCGGCGTAGCAGGCCTCGATGGAGCCGAAAAACTTGTGCGTCTGGAGCACCAGTTTGCCGCCCAGGCGGTGCTTGTCGTCCACGATGAGCGTACGCACGCCCGCCTTGCCCAGCTCGATGGCCGCCGAAAGCCCCGCCGGCCCACCGCCGATGATCAAACATTCGACATCGCCGACATTGATCTCCTGCGTATTGGGCACCGTTTCGACGTCGGGCAGCACCGGCTTCCCGTCCATCGGCTCGACCCACATTCCCGCCTCCACCGGGGTCATGCAGGACTTGACAGGCAGACCGTTGGCCATCACCAGGCACTGCGCACACTGACCGTTGGCGCAGAAAATGCCCTGGGGCGAGCCATCTTTGTGGTGGCGCCCGAAGATGCGCACCCCATTAGCAAAAAGCGCCGAAGCAATGGTCTCTCCTTGACGCGCCACCATCATTCGACCCTGCCAGGTGAACTCAAACGTAGGTTGATCCTCGACGGGGAGGATAGGATGCTCACCAATGCGATAGTCCGCCATACGTGTTCTTCCTTGACTGGATGCGCTTCCGCTGCGCGCTTCTCGCCATTGAGGGATACAAAGAAAGCGAAGACACAACCCCGTTCCCCTCACTAACGGCGTGATGCCTCATGAACACTGGGCGATTTTATCATAGTTCTCCTGGGATGTCAAACCAACTTCATCCTCTTTGATCGCCGAGGTCTCTGACCGAGGCGGAGGGAGCTCGGTCGGAGACCTTCGCCCATCGTGATTTGTTTCTTGGTAGCCGAAGGCAAAGCAATCCCCACTCCGCGAATTGGAGATTGCTTCGGCACAAAAACCGTGCCTCGCAATGACACATGCAGGTTGTCAAGCTAAACGACGCGACTTTCTCCCACCAACTCCTCGACCTTAAACCTCTCCGCTTGGAAGGGGCTGAGGTCGAAGTCGGTCTGGCCAGTGGTGATGAGATCGGCCAGTATCCGCCCCACCGCCGGCGATTGCATGAAGCCGTGGCCGCTGAAGCCCACGGCGCAGTAGAAGCCTTCCACGCCGCCGATGTTCTGGCCGATGATGGGATTGTTGTCGGGGGTGATGGCGTAGAGGCCGCCCCAGCCGCGCATGAAGTCCGCGCGATCAAGCACCGGCGCGCGGTGAGCCGCCTTTTCCGCCGCCTTGACCAGAAACTCCAGATCGAAGTTAGTGTTGAAGCTGGAGGGCTCCTCGTGGTCGGTCATGCCCATCAGTACGCTTGCCCCTTCCCTGCGGAAGTAGAAACTGGGGGCAAAGTCAATGATCAGGGGGGTTTGCTTCGGCAGCTCATCGAAGGGCGCGGTGACAAAGACCTGGCGACGATAGGGCGCGACAGGCAACTCCAGGCCAGCCATGCGTCCCACCTGGGCCGCCCACGGCCCGGCGACGTTGACCACCACCGGGGTCGCTATCTCGCCCTGGTTGGTAGCCACCGCCCTCACCTTCCCCCCGCTAACCTTTATGTCGAGAGCTTCCGTCTCTTCGCAAATCCTCACCCCCAGACGCCGCGCTTGCTTGGCAAAACCCATGGCCACGCTGTAGGGATCGGCGTAGCCATCGCGAGGGCAGAAAGTGCCTCCCACCACGTCGTCCAGATAGAGATATGGAGCCATATCGCCGATCTCCTGCGGCGACAACAGACGCACCGGTACGCCCATGCGCTGCTGTATCGCCGCGTTGATCTGGAACTCGGCCCAGTCCCCAGGCTCTGTGGCCAGGAACAGGTAGCCATGCTGCCGGAAATCTATCTCCGCCTCGAACTCCTCTGCAAAGCGCTCGAAGGTCCGGAGGCTTTCCAGGGAGATGCGAATATTGGCTTCCGAGGAGAACTGCAATCGGATGCCGCCGACTGACAGGCCCGTGGAGCCGGAGGCCAGTTGCTTCTTCTCCACCAGCACCACGTCCTGGCAGCCCAGCCTAGCCAGGTGATAGGCAGTGCTGGTCCCCATGACCCCACCGCCGATGATTACTACGCTTGCTTTCTCGATCATTCTTCTTCTTCCTCAACCAGCGTAAACTCCCAGGCGCACCAGTATTCGTCGGGGTGCGGATCGGGCGGGCAGGCGATGCAGCGAGTTTGGAAGCGGGGGTCAATGGTGCGGGCGAAGTTGGCATATTCCACCAGGCCCACCGGTTTACAGGGGAAGTCCGGGCGGCCATCCCGCTTGCGCGCCGCCTGCACCCGGCACTCGTTCATGCGAAAGATGATAGTGCGCCCGTCCACATCGAGAATCTCCTGCACGTTCAAATAGGCGTAAAGGCGATACTGCAGCGCCTCTTTCAGAGCGGGAATCCCATCACCGGGCTCGATACCCAGGCGCCGCATGATGCGCTTGGCCTCAATGACCGTGAACTTCTCCCAGGCTTTAGCGTCCAATTCGATGGCCGTCTCCATGCCGAAAGCCCCTTCGGCGGCCAGAAACCAAAGCCCGTCGTGAGCCAGCCAGTTCTTGGCCGCGTCCTCCAGCAAGCCAATCAGTTCTTCTTTGGATAGTTGACGCAATAGATCTCGGTTAGGCATAGAGCCTCCTCTGAGATTATGATGTAAGCTCCACGGCCCGTCTCGGGCCGCCAAGATGTAGAGGTGACTACTCAGGCTGTCATTGCGAGCGAAGCGAAGCAATCTCCAATGCGCGAGTAAGGGATTGCTTCGGCGGAAAAGCGCCGCCTCGCAATGACACGGCCTGAGCAGATGTTACGAGTAGAGATGAACAAGCAAATCAGCGAACGACGCTCTTCGCCATTCGCTGATTCGTGGATTGTTGGACTTGCGATAACTCCTCCATGCCAGCCGCCTGGCCTCACCTGTCTGTGAACTCGCCCAGATTCTTATAGTTGTTCCGCATCTCGTCGGCCGTCACCGTATTCAGGAACCGCAATACTCGATGCAACAACTCCCCGATAGGCAATTGCACGGAGACGATGATGCCATGGTGTTCCCTGCCTGCCCACCAATACTGATCAAAGAGAGGTGCGTAGTCCTTGCTGTTGTAGGTAAGGATAACGCGGCCTTCACTCGCGGCGTAAGCCAGGTGTTCCGAGTCCTCCAACCCGGTATGGCCTGTCTCCTGGGCCGATACTGCATCGAAGTCCCGCTCGCGCAGTAGCCTGGCCAGTTTGGGGGTGACATCGGCATCGGTGTACAGAGCTACGAAGAGTTGCTCGGCCATACTCGCTCCAGGGCTGC
>JACNHM010000384.1 GCA_014383605.1 Chloroflexota bacterium | reverse complement strand
TCGCCGTCTGTGCCTTGCCCAGCACCGCAAGGCAGGGTATAATGTGAGCCGCTGGCGGCCAAGCCAGTGAACACAATCCACAATCCAAGGAGACATCCTTTGACCGCTACAACCCTTCGCCGCCGCGCCTGGCCGCTCTACCTGGGGGTCTTCACCACCTCCATGAGCGTGCTGCTCCTGGAGATCGCCCTCACCCGCATCTTCTCCGTCTCGCTCTGGTATCATCTGGCCTTCATGGTCATCAGCACCGCGCTGCTGGGGTTCGGCGCCAGCGGCACGCTGCTGGCCGTGCGGCCGTCGTTGCTGCAAGGCGACATCTACGGCCGCCTGCGCCGTTGGGCCGCGCTCTTTTCCCTCAGCGTGGTCGTCAGCTTCGCCCTGATGGTGCGCATCCCCCTCGATCCGCTGGCCATCACCGAGCCGCGCCACGTGGCCTATCTGCTGGCCTACTACGCGGTGGTGGTGCTGCCCTACTTCTTCGCCGGGCTCACCCTGGGCACGGCGCTGTCCGCCTGGGCCAAGGAGATCAGTTCCCTCTACTTCGCCGATCTGCTGGGCGCCGGGCTGGGCTGTCTGGCCGTGGTGGCGGCGCTCTACACGCTGCCGGGACAGGGCGTCGTGCTGCTGGCCGCGCTGGGCGCAGCCCTGGCGGCCCTGCTCTTCGGCCTGGGCACACGCGCCACGCAGAGGGCAGGTACAAGCCCCGCCCCTACAGATGATGACGGTGCACGCACCACGCAACACGCACCACGTATCACGCATCACGCATCACGAACACGCGGTTCCTTCATCCTCCTTGCCTACGTGGTAGCATTGACCATCGCCATCCCCTTCGCCGACCGTCTCTTCCCCCTCTACATCCCGCCCAGCAAGCCGCTGAGCGCCGCGCAGGATAAAGCCGCCCATCCGGAGCTGGAGTTGCAGTACACCGGCTGGACGCCCTTCGCCCGCGTGGACGTGATGTGGGAGCCTAACACGGGCGGGCTGGCCTGGGGTCTCAGCAGCGCTTACAGCGGCTACACGCCGGAGGAGATGTTCATCACCATTGACGGTGCGGCCATCACCACCATCAACCGCTGGAGCGGCGATCTGGAGGAGATGCGTTACCTCAACTACACCCCCGCCAGTCTGGCCTATCAGCTTCATCCCGGCGGCAAGGCGCTGATCATCGGCCCCGGCGGCGGCGTGGACGTGCTCACCGCGCTCTACAACGGCGCGCAGCAGATCACCGGCGCCGAGATCAACCCGCTCATCGTGGATCTGGTCAAGGGGAAGTACCGGAAGTTCAGCGGCGGCCTGTACACGGATTATCCGCAGGTGGACGTGCAGGTGGCCGAGGGGCGCAACTTCGTCAGCCGCTCGCGGGAGCAGTACGACATCATCCAGTTCTCGCAGGTGGACACCTGGGCGGCGGCCTCGTCGGGCGCCTACAGCTTGAGCGAGAATTACCTCTACACGCTGGAGGCCTTCCACGACTACCTGGATCACCTGAGCCCCGACGGCGTGCTGACCGTGGGGCGCTGGTACTTCGAGCCGCCGCGCCAGGCCTTCCGCCTGGTGACCCTGGGGGCCACGGCGCTGGAGCAGCGGGGGATACGGGACAGCGCCCGGCACTTCGCCGTGGTGCGGGCCGGCGACACCTCCACCTTCTTGATGAAGAACTCACCCTTCAGCGCCGAGGAGATCGGACGCTTGCGGGCCATCTGCGCGCCGCTGGATTTCGAGGTGATCTACGCGCCGGACATGGATGATCCCGCCAACTGGTTCGTGCGCTTCTTCCAGGCCACGGACCGGCAGCAATTCTACCGCGACTACCCGCTGGACGTGACGCCGACCACCGACGACCGCCCCTTCTTCTTCGAGTACTACGGCTGGACCAACTTCGGCGACTTCCGCTCCGGCAAGCTGACGCTGACCATCATCCTGGTGCAGGCGCTGGTGCTGGCGGCGGTGCTGATCCTCTGGCCGCTGTTCCGCTTCCGGCGCGCCGGACTGACCACCCGCGGCAGCCGCCGCTTCCTGGCTTACTTTGCCGCCCTGGGCATCGGCTTCATGTTCGTGGAGATGGGGCTGATGCAGCGCTTCATCCTGTATCTGGGTCACCCCACCTACTCGCTCTCGGTGGTGCTGTTCGCTCTGCTGGTCTTCTCGGGCCTGGGCAGCTTCCTCAGCGGCAGGCTGTGGCCCGAGCCCGGCCGTGGCCAGCGCTGGATGATCCCGCTCCTGGGGCTGCTGGTGGTGATCTACATCTTCCTGCTGCCGCCGCTGTCCCGGGCCACGCTGCCCTGGCCCCTGCCGGCGCGGGCGGCGCTCTCCATTGGACTGCTGGCCCCGCTGGGACTGTGCATGGGCATGCCCTTCCCGCTGGGCGTGCGGCTGGTGGAGGCGGTGAACCGTCCCCTCGTCCCCTGGGCCTGGGCCGTCAACGGCTTTGCCTCCGTGCTGGGTTCCATCCTGGCCGTGATGCTGGCCCAGTCCTACGGCTTCGCTGTGGTGATGGGCCTGGCGGTGGCGGTCTATCTGCTGGGTTTGCTGGCGGTTTCCAGCCTTCGGGTAGAAGGGCTAATGCAACAAGCCCCTGCTGGCACGGGGCCGACAGGGGCTCTGTTTCCGGAAACAGGGTAGAGAGAACGTTGGCCTATTTCACCTTCTCCAGCAGCTCGAAGTATCGTTCCCTGCTCATCCCTGCTGTGGTCATGTTGGTGCGGATATGAACGACAGGCACTTCGCGAGGGCTGGTCTTGATCACCAGGGGGCGCTTGACCCCTGCCTTGACCATCGTGATGTGATCACCCTTTCTTCCAACACCTCGTTCAGTGTGCCCATTCGATTGCATTCCTCAAGGAACAGCGAAACCGCCTCGTGCAAACCGGCGACAGCTTCTTCAGGTGTATCGCCGAAGCTGGAGACGTTGAACTCTGGGCACAGAGAGACGACCTGATCGTCCTCTTGAAAAAGCTGGCACATAAAACGAACGTTTTTGAGCATTTTCTCTCCCTCCTGCATTTTGCTCATCACCGAAAACATGATAGCATTGCGTAGAAGAAATGTCAAATCGCCGGTTTGGCCCGGTCAAGGTGGGGACAGCAACAAGAACAGCGTAATTGACAAATGCAAACGGCTGGTGTACAATGTTGTCAAACTTAGCATTCTGTACAGGAGGTGATGACAATGGCTAAGACCCTTAGCGCCGTGGAAGCCAGGGCGAACTTCTCCCGCATTCTGAGCGAAGCCTATTTCCAAGGCGAACCGACCATCGTGAGCAGGAACAAAGAGCCGATAGCTGTGATCATCGGCCTTGCCGACTACCGGGAATTCCTGGCTCTGAAGGAGCAAAGGGGCAGAGCGGAAAGACGGCCCACGGCAAGCGACGCGGCGGAAGAGGAAATCGAACGGTTGAAAAGCTCCAGGAAACCAAACCCGCTTCTAGAAGAGATGATAAGAAAAGGGCTGATAGAACTCTCGGATTCGACGGTGGATGAGAATCTGCTGCGAGAAGGCGGACTGCCACGATACACGGCTGAGGAGCTCCGGCAGAGAACGGCAGGGCGCTCCATCCCCATTGAGGAGACTATCAGGGCAGAAAGAAGGGGGCTATGATCTGGTTTGTCCTCGATGCTAACGCTATTGCCCGCTGCTACTTCCAGGACATCGGGACGCAGAATCTGCTGCAAATCCTGCGCTATCCAGATAGCGAGTTCATTGTCCCCGACCTGGCCCAGGTTGAGGCGGTCAGCGCCACGTTGAGTTGCGGAAACGCTGGCCTGCTTTCGGACGACGAGGCCGATGCGGTCATTGGAAGGATAGCCATGGACTTCCTCAGCGGCAAGCTGGTGAAGGTTGACGTTGAGGAAATCTGTATCCAGGAGAGCATACGCTTGTTGAAAACGCACAAAGGCGCGCCGGGCAGGAACCTGGGTGCGATGGATGCCCTCTATCTGGCTGTGGCCTGCCGCCTCAGCCAGATTGTCTCTCCGGCAGAAGCGAAAGTCACCCTGGTAACATCAGACATGGCTCTCTACAACTGCGCTCTGGCAGAGCCCGCTGTCGAAGCCTTCCACTTCTGGACCTGCCAGTGCCCGCAGTGCGGCATTGTTCTCATCCCCAGCAAAGCCAAGGCCCATCATTGTCCTGGGCCGGATTGCGATTTCGAGTGCCTTCCCTGCTCGCTGGCCAACTGCCGATCAGCGTACACCGTTTCGTTTGACTAAAGTGCGTCGCACCTATCTGGAGGAACTCGTCATGAGAGTTTTGCTTTCGGCCAACGAAGCCGTGGCCCGTGGCGCGTGGGAGGCGGGCGTGGAAGTCGCCTCCGCCTATCCCGGCACCCCTAGCACCGAGATCCTGGAGAACTTCGCCCGCTATCCCGACGTCTACGCCGAGTGGGCGCCCAACGAGAAGGTGGCCATGGACGTGGCCATCGGCGCCGCCTACGCTGGCCGGAGGGCGCTCACCTGCATGAAACACGTCGGCCTCAACGTGGCCGCCGACGCTTTCTTCTACGCCTCGATGACCGGGCTGGAGGCCGGGCTGGTTTTCGTCTCCGCCGACGACCCCGAAATGCACTCCAGCCAGAACGAGCAGGACAACCGCCGCTACGCCAGGTTCGCCCGCGTGCCCTGCCTGGAACCTTCCGACAGCCAGGAGGCCAAGGAACTGGTGGGCGTGGCGCTGGAGATCAGCGAGCAGTTCGACACGCCCGTGCTGCTGCGGCTGACCACCCGCCTGTCGCATACCGACACGCTGGTGGAGCTGGGCGAGCGGGTCGTCAGGCCACCGGCGGTGCAGAAGTATCCCCGCAACCCGGCCAAGTACGTCATGGTGCCGGGCAACGCCCGCCGCCGCCATCCGGTCATCGAGGCGCGCATCGGCAAACTGGCCGAGTTCGCCGAGACCTTCCCTTACAACCGTATCGAATGGGGCCAGCGAGACCTGGGCATCGTCACCTGCGGCATTGCTTACCAGTACGCCAGGGAGGTCTTCCCCGCCGCCTCGCTGCTGCGGCTGGGCATGACCTACCCGCTGCCCCGCCAGATGGTGCTGGACTTCGCCGCCCAGGTGGCGCGGCTCATCGTCCTGGAAGAGCTAGACCCCTTCCTGGAAGAGGAGATCCGCCTCATGGGCGTAGAGGTTTACGCCGGGCCGCAAGGCTACGCCGGCGGCAAGTCCATCTTCCCGGCCTGCGGCGAGCTGGACCCCGGCGTGGTGCGGGAGGCGGCCATCGCTGCCGAACTGCTGCCGCCCGCCGCGGCGGCTCCCGTCATTCAGCCGGAGAAGAGGGAACTGCCAGCCCGCCCGCCGGTGCTCTGCCCTGGCTGCCCGCATCGCCCCGTCTTCGTCGAGTTGCGCCGCTCCAGGCTGCCCATCCAGGGGGACATCGGCTGCTACACGCTGGGGCTGCTGCCGCCGCTCTCCAGCATCCACACCTGCGGCTGCATGGGCGCCGGCATCGGCGTGGCCCACGGCGCCGACGTGGCCGGCGACGAGGAGCGCCACGTGGCCGTCATCGGCGATTCCACCTTCTTCCACTCCGGCATGCCCGCGCTGCTCAACGTGGTCTACAACCGCGGCAAGACGATCACCGTGATCATGGACAACCGCATCACGGCCATGACCGGGCATCAGCAGAACCCCAGCACGGGCCGCACGCTGCAGGGTCAGGCGACGGTGGAGATTGACTTCGAGCCGCTGGTGCGGGCCCTGGGCGTCGAGGAAGTGCACGTCGTGGATGCCTACGACGTGAAGGCGGTGCGAGATGCCTTCGAGGCCTGCCGCCGGCACGACGGCCCCGCGGTGCTGGTCACCCGGCGGGAATGCGCGCTGCTGCCGGAGGTGCGCCGCACCTGGCTGCCGCTGCGCATTGATCCGGAGAAGTGCGTGGCCTGCTGGACCTGCATCCGCACCGGCTGTCCGGCGCTGCGCAAGAGCGACGAGGTCTACGAGACCAACAACCGGCAGAAGGCGGCAATTGATCCCCTGCTCTGCACCGGCTGCGAGGTGTGCGCGCAGCTTTGTCCCAACGAGGCCATCCTGTTTCGGGCGCAGGTGGCGGAGTGAGGCAGGTACGAGGTACTGGATATTGGATATTGGGTATTGGTGCCTGGTGACCAGGGATCGGTGAATGGGGATCAGGACGCCTGGCGTCCAATACCTGATACCCAATACCCGATACCTGATCACCGATACCCAATCACTGTACAATCGAGGAGACCTATGGACAAGATCAACTTCCTGTTGGCCGGCGTCGGCGGCCAGGGCACGATCCTCGCTTCCGACGTGCTGGCGCTCGTTGGCGTGCAGGCCGGCTACGACGCCAAGAAGGCCGAGGTGCACGGCATGGCCCAGCGCGGCGGCAGCGTCACCAGCCACGTGCGCTGGGCGGAGAAGGTTTACTCCCCGCTCACGGCCAAAGGCGAGGTGGACATCCTCGTCGCCTTCGAGAGGCTGGAAGCGCTGCGTTACGTCGAGTTCCTGCGGCCCGGCGGCACGGTGCTGGTCAACGACCACCAGATCATCCCCATCACCGTCACCTCCGGCGGGGCGGAGTACCCCGGCGACGAGCACATCCGCGCCGTGCTGGCCCAGGTGACCGACGACGTGCGCTGGGTGGATGGTATCGGGATCGCCGAGGAGCTGGGCAACGCCCGCGTGGCCAACGTGGTGCTTCTGGGCGCGCTCTCCACGCTGCTGGACGTGCCGGAGAGCATCTGGTTGGAGGTGATCGAGAAGCGCGTGCCCGCCCGCACCGTGGAGCTGAACCGTCGTGCCTTCCGCCGCGGCCGCGAGGCGGTCAGCCGATAGAGCCGATGGAGCCGATTAAGCCGATGTAAGCGACCCACATTCGACAGACACGGCACATCGGCGACTGTCGCCGCTGGAAAGACCACGATGCGTATCGGGAGGCCCTTGCACGCTTGCTGCGCGATCTTGAGGTCGAGGGCGAAGAGACAGAGTAGGCGTCCCCCCTCCCTCGCAGGGAGGGGCCGGGGGAGGGTGGATACTTGGCAAACCGATGGATTGGTAACAGATTCGATCCGCTTTTGAAACGTTTTCCCACCCCCACCCTAACCCTCCCCCTGGCAGGGGGAGGGGATGAACGGTTACGAGACGGGAACTTGAGGAAGATTCTATGCGCATTGCTGCCTTCTCCGACATCCACGGCCACCTGGCCGCGTTGGAAGCGGTGCTGTCCGACATCAGCGGTTTGCAAAAGGGCGAG
The DNA here is from genome assembly GCA_014383605.1 of Chloroflexota bacterium. Next base: position 30 of record JACNHM010000384.1, on the reverse strand, counting down.
AGGTATGATATATTGTGTCACGAAACTAAC
>JACNHM010000625.1 GCA_014383605.1 Chloroflexota bacterium | reverse complement strand
GCGCGGCACACTTGGGACAGAAATCGAAGTCTGGCGGGCAGTCAAAGTGGCATTGAGGACAGTTCATGTGCTGGAGTTCCTCGTTTCTCACGTGGTTGTGGCAGCGTCAAAGTAGGCGGCCAGCGCATCTTGCCAGGGACGCAGGGTGATGCCCAATGCTGCGCCAGCCGTGTTGGCCAGGAGGGCTCGCCGCGGCGGCGTGGAGATCCGCTCCCATTCGCTGGAGGGGATGGGGGTAATGGGAATGTCACCTCGTCCGGCCAGCCGCAGGATCTCGCGGGCGAAGTCGTAGCGGGAACAGAAGCCGGCATTGGTCAGGTGGTAGATGCCGTAGTGGTCGGTCTCGATGAGCCGGGCGATGGCTCCGGCAGCGTCAGGAGCGTAGGTGGGGTTGCCGAACTCGTCGTCAACCACGCGCAAGGCAGCGTGCTGGTCGGCGGCAGCGATGATCTTGGTCGCGAAGTTGCGGCCGCCAGGGGCGAAGAGCCAGGCCAGGCGCACGATGTAGAAACGGTGTAGCAACGTTTGCACCACCCGCTCGCCGGCCGCCTTGCTGCGGGCGTAGACGCTGATGGGGCTGGGCCTGTCCCACTCCCGGTAGGACACGCCGGCGGTGCCGTCGAAGACTTCGTTGGTGCTGACGTAGAGCAGGGCCGCTCCCGCCTGCTGGCAGGCCAGAGCCACGTTCTGCGTGCCCCAGACGTTGACGCGGTAGGCGGCGTCCGGCTCCCGCTCCGCCCCCTCTACGTCCGTGTACGCCGCCGGATGGATGACCACGTCGGGAGCGAAATCGGCGATGATGGGGATGATCGCCGGATCGGTGACGTCGCCGTCGGGCAGGTCGAGCAGCAGCAGCGTGTGGTGGGCCAGCGCTTGCTGCAGTGCGCGACCGAGTTGTCCCAAACAGCCCGTGATGGCAATGCGGGTGGCAGACTTTGAGATTTGAGATTTGAGATTTGAAGTTTGGATTTTCCTCACGGTTGCCTCAGCGATGCCAGCGTGCCATCCCCCTCCAGAGCGGCGAAGACGATGGCCGCCAGCCGGTTCTGCCCGGCGGCGGTGAGGTGGACGCCGTCGTAATCCAGCAATGCTTCCAGATCGTTGTCTGCAAAGCCCGCTTCGACGTCAATCAGCCCGGCGTCCAGCGCGGCCGCCATCTCCCGGATGAGGTCATTGTAGTGGTGGTAAGTCGCCATTTGCAGCGCCTGTACTTCGGGCGGCCAGTACGCATGAGCCTGCTCGTCCACCGGCGTCATGGTGAGCAGGGTGATGTGCTTCACTCCCGCCCGGCGGGCGGCATGGATCAGGCGCTCCAGCGCGGCAGCGAAGGCCTGCGGCCTGGCTTGGGGCTGCCATGTACTGTCCGCGTGGGTGAGCCAGGGGTCTTCCGCGTTGAGCAGACGGCGCCGCAGCGCCCGGTAGAGCCGCGAATCCCCCAGCGGCCCGTAGTGCTGCGTGGGAAAGGTCTCCGCTTCCCGCCAGACGTCCACCGCCGAGCGGGACAGATAGCAGTCGTTGAGGCCGAAGGCGACGAACAGGACGTGCGGGCGAAAGCGCAGTGCGTCCCGTTGCAGCCGCGCCAGCCCCTGCACCGCCGTCTCGCCACAGATGCCGCTGTTGATCACCGTCCAAGAGACATCGGGGTTCTGCTCACGCAGTCGCTTTTCCAAGCCGGCCGGCCAGGCGGCTGGTGCGGGCACGATGTGACCGTGAACGATGGAATCGCCCAGGGCGACGAGGCGGATGTCGTGTGCCACGTCAGACCAGTCCAGCGAGGCAGTGAGGGGCGGCAATGCATGGGGCGGCGTGGCCAGCAGGGGCTGCCGCCGCAGCCGCAGCCACACTTCCCCTGTCGCCAGAAGCACCCCAACCAGTAAGATCGCTCTTGCCCACACGTTTCTCTCCCGGCGGCCATTGTAACATCGTTTCTGTCTGCAGGCAAGGCAGGCCTTGAAGTGCAACGCACCTGGAAGGTGCGTTGCACCTCGGTGCTGAATCCGCAGACGTCAGCATTCTTGACGAAAGCCAGCGCCCGTGTTATACTCTCGCCAGTAGATTGCCTCTCAGCGTCCTGGCAGTCAATCACTTGATCATCGTTCCCCTTGGAGGATGCACTGCCATGTCCAAAGAAACGAAGAAGATTCTGGTCACCGGCGCGGTGGGTCAGATCGGCTCGGAGCTGACCCTGGCGCTGCGTGAGCGGTACGGGGGCGACAACGTCGTGGCTGCCGGCCACCGGACACAGCCTGGCCAGGCATTGCGGGATACCGGCCCCTTCGAGTTCATTGATGTGAGCCGCCGGGAGACCGTCGAGGAGGTGGTGCGGGCGTACGACATTGACACCATCTACCACCTGGCGGCCATCCTGTCGGCGGTGGGCGAGGAAAAGCCGCTCCTGGCCTGGGACGTCAACATGAACGGCCTGTACAACGTCCTGGAGGTGGCCCGCCAGCACGAGACGGTGCGGGTATTCTGCCCCAGCTCCATCGCCGTCTTCGGCCCGCAGACGCCGCGGGACAACACGCCGCAAGAGACCGTCCTCTGTCCCTCGACCATGTACGGCGTCACCAAGGTGGCAGGCGAGTTGCTCTGCAACTACTACGTCCGACGCTTCGGCCTGGACGTGCGCGGCCTGCGCTACCCGGGCATCATCAGCGCCGAGACGCTGCCCGGCGGCGGCACCACCGACTACGCCGTGGCCATCTACTACGAGGCCATCCGGCATCAGCGCTACACCTGCTTCGTGCGCGAGGACACGGTTCTGCCGATGATGTACATGCCCGATTGCATCAAGGCGGCCATGGATCTGATGGAGGCCGATCTCGCGCAGCTCAAGCACCATGCCGACTTCAACGTGGCGGCCATGAGCTTCTCCGCCGGGGAGCTGGCGGCGGAGATTCAGAAGCACATCCCCGACTTCGTGTGCGAGTACCAGCCGGACTTCCGGCAGGCCATCGCCGATTCCTGGCCCCGCTCCATTGACGACAGCGGTGCCCGCCAGGAGTGGGGCTGGCAGCCCAGCTACGACCTGGCGGCCATGACCGTGGACATGTTGGAGAAGCTGGGCCAGCGGCACGCGGCAGGGAAGCTGTGATTCAGGGAGGGAGACGACGATGCAATCTGTAACAACGATGGAGATCACTATTCCCAAGGCCCTGCTTTCCTTTGGCCTTGGCAAAGAACGGGTGCAAGAGGAAGTCGAGAGGTGGTTGGTCGTCTCCTTGTTCCGAGAGGGTAGGATATCTTCGGGGAAGGCGGGAAGCCTGCTGGGCGTTGGACGCAGGGGTTTTCTGGAGGTTCTGGATCGGGAAGGGATTGCCTACTTCGACTACTCGGACGACGAACTGGAAGAAGAGTTTCAGGCGGTGCGCGAGCTGGAGACAGGGACAGAAGCACCATGATCGTTGTAGCCAACTCGTCGCCTCTCATCGCTCTAGCGAAGATCGAGCGGTTTCATCTGCTGCAACGGATCTTCGGGAGAATCTCCATTCCTCAAGGTGTATACGAGGAAGTGGTAGTGGAGGGCCAAGGCCAGGCGGGAGCCACCGAGGTCAGCGAAGCCGAGTGGATTGAAGTGATTGAGGTGCAAGACAGACTGGCCGTCGAAGTGCTGATGGACGAGTTGGACAAGGGCGAGAGTGAGACCGTTGTCTTGGCCAGGGAGTTGGGCGCAGACTGGGTGCTCATGGATGAACGCCCGGCAAGAAGAAAACTGGAACTTCTCGGCATCAAGAGAATCGGCACCTTGGGCATACTTCTGAAGGCCAAAGGAGCCGGGCTGATTGATGCCGTCAGGCCTGACATGGACAGACTGCAGGCGGGGGGATTTCGTGTCAGCAAGAGGGTACGTCGAAGAGTTCTGCAGACCGCTGGCGAGGATTGAGGGTTGCGGAATATGTGTGGAGGAATTGATCTGTTGAAGGAGCAGACATCATGATTAACCAATCGAAGGAGGGTCAACGATGACCAACGACAAACTGGACTTCATCCGCGCGGACGTGGAGGGCCTCAAGGAGAGCGGGCTGTTCATCAACATCCGCATCATGGGCTCGCCAGCCGATGCCTGGATGATCGTGGATGGCCGGCGGGTGCTCAATTTCTGCACCAACAACTATCTGGGGTTGGCCAATCACCCGAAGATGAAGAAGGCGGCCAGGAAGGCCATCAAGGAATGGGGTGTGGGGCCGGCGGCGGTGCGCTCCATCGCCGGCACGCAGGGGCTGCACCTCCAACTGGAGCGGAGGTTGGCCGAGTTCAAGGAGGTGGAGGACGCCCTCTACGTGCAATCGGGCTTCTGCGCCAACCAGGCGGCCCTCCCGCCGCTGGTGGGCCGCGAAGACGTCATCTTCTCCGATCGCCTGAACCACGCCTCCATCATTGATGGCGCCAGACTCTCGCGGGCCAAGATCGTGGTCTACGAGCACTGCGACCCGGCCGACGCCGAGGCCAAGATCAGGGAGCATCTGCCCAACTACCGCCGCGGCCTGCTGGTCACCGACGGCGTCTTCAGCATGGACGGCGACGTCGCCCCGTTGGACAAGCTCTACGAGGTGGCCGAGAAGTACGGCGTGCTGACCATGGTGGACGACGCTCACGGCGAGGGCGTGCTGGGCCGCGGCCGGGGCATCGTGCACCACTTTGGCCTGGCCGGCCAGTTCGACGTGGAGATCGGCACACTGTCCAAGGCCTTCGGCGTGGTGGGGGGCGTCATCGCCGGCAAGAAGCTCATCGTGGACTACCTGCGGCAGAAGGCCCGGCCCTTCCTGTTCTCCAGCGCCGTGACCCCGGCGGACACGGCCGCCTGCCTGGCGGCCGTGGATCTGCTGGAGGAGAGCGAGGAGTTGGTGGACAAGCTGTGGGAGAACACCGAGATCTTCAAGGGCGGGATGAAGCAACTGGGCTTCGACACCGGCAGGACGGAGACGCCCATCGTGCCGGTGATGCTGGGCGAGGCGCCGCTGGCCAAGCAGTTCTCCCGCCGCCTGTTCGAGGAAGGGGTCTTCGCCATGGCTTTGGGCTTCCCCACCGTGCCGCAGGGACAGGCGCGCATCCGGGTGATGAACACGGCCGCCCACAGCCGTGAGGACCTGGACATCGGTCTGGCGGCCTTCGAGAAGGTGGGCAGGGAGTTGGGGGTTATTTGACGCCGCGCGCGAGTTGTGGTATGATGTTCAAGCTTGAACAGTCACTCTCACAGAGGAGGCGGGCTATGGGCGAGAGAACTCGTGTCGTCGTTGTGGTGATGCTGGCGCTGGCTGTGCTGGGTGCGGTCGGTTTGACGGCCTGCACGCGGGAGAAGCCATCGCCGACGCCGCGGCCAACCTGGGTGCCGCCCACGTCCACCGCTGTGCTCACCACGCCGGGACCGGCGGCGGGAGCCACGGTGATCAGTGTGGAAGAAACCCCCAGCGGCGCTGGGCCTGCGCCGACGTCTCTTCCTGAACCTGCCTCTACGCCGGTGTCGCAGGGGACACCTACGCCGGTGGTGTTGCCGACTCCGGTGCGGCCCACGCCGGTGCCCGTAGGCCCGACCTTCACCTACGTCGTTGCTCCGGGCGATACGCTCTATTCCATTGCCCTGCGCTACGACACCACGGTGGATGTGCTGGTGAGTTTGAACAGCTTGACCAGCGCCGACGACATCAAGGTGGGGCAGAAGCTGCAGATCCCCGGCAGCGGCCCTACGCCAGTGGCGACAGAAGTGCCCGTGGCCACGGTGCACGTCGTGCAGCGGGGCGAAACGCTTTACTCCATCGCCCTCCGCTACGGCGTGCCGATGGCGGATGTGATGGAGGCCAATGGGATCACGAACCCCGATCGCATCCGCGTGGGGCAGGAGTTGCAGATTCCTGGTGTGGCGTTGCCTACTCCTACTCCCCGCACGCACGTCGTGCAGCGGGGGGAGACGCTGCTGGCCATCGCGCTGCGCTATGGCGTGACCATGCAAGAGCTGCAAGCGGCCAACGGCATCAGCGATCCTGACCTCATCAAGGTAGGCCAGGCCTTGATCATCCCTTGAGCGACGTTGGCTGTTCTGTGCTCGTCCAAGCGCCACCCAGCAGGCACGGGTGGCGCTTTGCCGTGGGGCAGAGTTTACCCGGGCGAAGCCGCGGGGATCACGACAGGCGCTGTCTGTCAGTCGCCTGGCCGCGAGACGTCTGTCAGCTATCATGCACGTTTGGAGAAAGTGTGCTAACGTGGAAGCAACGGCTCACAAGGGGCCGTATCACATATCACACAGAGGAGGGTGACTGGTGAGTAAACTCATTGCCACAACGTTTTTCGCCCTGTTGGTAGGCGTGGGCCTGACGGCCGCGGTAGTGGCCATTACCGCCCGCCGACAGAAGGCCAACTGGCGGCGGGGCCTGACCATAGGCCTGATTGCCGTGCTGGTGGTCTTGCTGGCCTCGGCGATCCTGGACTCCTTTACCCAGGTGCAATACGGCACCGTGGCCGTGGTCACGCAGTTCGGCCGCGTGGTAGGGGTGTTCAGGCCCGGCCTCAACTGGAAACTGCCTTTCATTCAGGACACCATCGCCTATCGCACCCAAGAGATCCTCTACGAGACCAGCGAGCATCCGGATCTGTCGGAGGCCGATTATCGAGACTACGAGGTAGATACGGCTACTGCCGACGGTCAGCACATCCTGGCTCGCTACACGGTGCGGTTTTCCATTGACCCCGCTCAGGCGGCCAACATCGCCGAGCACCTGGGGACTGAGGAGCGGGTGGTGGAGAAGGTGGTCAAGGCTGTCAGCCGCGTGCACGTGCGCAATATCCTCAAGCGCCACAAGGCTTCAGAGCTCTATTCGGGGGACGTGGAGTCGGCCCAGGCGGAGATCGAGGCCCGTCTGAAGGAGGAGTTCGAACGCAACGGCCTGACCCTTTCGTTCTTCGGTCTGCGTTCCATCCAGTTCACTGAGGAGTACACCAACGCCGTGGAGCAGAAGCAGATCGAGGCCGAGAACATCAGCACCAAGGAGAACCTGGCCAAGCAGGCGGAGTTCGAGAAGCAGCGCACCATCACCCAGGCCCAGGCGGAGGCTGAACGGCAGCGGCTGGAGCGTATCGGCATCGCTCAGGGCGAGGCCGAGTCCATCAAGGTCAAGGCTCAGGCGGAGGCGGACGCCATCAAGCTGAAGGCGCAAGCCCAGGCGGAGGCCAACCGCCTCATCGCCGCCAGCCTGACGCAGGACATGATCCGTTGGCAGGCCGTCCAAGGCTGGGACGGCAGTTACCCGATGGTGCTGGGCTCCGGCCAGTTCATCCTGCCCGGCGACCTCTTCACCATGCAACCGTCTGAGACGCCGTAGCCGAG
>JACNHM010000291.1 GCA_014383605.1 Chloroflexota bacterium | reverse complement strand
GGCGTCCTCCGCCCCTTGATTGTCAGCCGGATCGGGATCATCAACGTAGAGCTCTCCATCGGCCGTCCGGCAGAGGTCAACCTGGCGCGGATTGCGGGTCTTGTGATAGAGCTCCTCGATAGCGTCCAGGTACTTCTGGCAATCTGCGGAGCCCGATTGACACAGATCCTCCAACCGCTGCTGGTCGGATTTCGACATCACGTTCAGCAGCAACAGCGGATCGCCCTTGATGTACTCGGGCGAAGCGCCGTCGTAGTAGCCCTTGAACACCAGCTCGCCCTCGATGTCGTCGAAGGTGATGCGGCTGCGCAGGGCGAAGGGCAGGGTGATCTCGTTGTCGGTGGTGCCGACGATGGCCAGGCCGCCGCCGAACAACAAGCGTTCGGTCTTGATCTCTTCTGGCAGGGCGGGGTTGTCGTTGATGGTGATCCCAACCTCCACGCGCGCCTCGCCAATGGGATCAATGAGCTCCGCCAGCGACCGTTGCACCTCAGCGCCTTCGATCACGATCTTCGCGGCATCGTTGTCCCACGCGCCGGGCGCCAGGTCGTCGTAGATGCGCGAGACGGCCAGTTGATTCGCCACGCCCGAGATGCCGCTCTTGGCGCGCTCGTACACCGTCTCCCCCACGCTGAGGAGCGGCGGCAGGTCCGGCCAGTCGGCGTGGTAGGCCACGGGCAGCACTCGTACGCTCTGGTTTTGGTACCACGCGATCTTGTCGTCGTTCTCGGAGGCAGAGAGGACATCCAGGTCGTCGTCGCCGTCCACGTCGGCCGCGTACACCGACCGGGCGCCGTCGGCGTCGGTGGAGAGAGTGTGAGCGGTCCAGCCGCCATCGGCTGGTGTCCCGTCATTCTCGTACCAGGCGATCTCATCGCCGTAGTAGGAAGCCGAGAGGGCGTCCAGGTCGCCGTCGCCGTCCACGTCCGCCGCGTACACCGACACGGCGCCGTTGGCATCGGTGGTAATGACCTGCTCCGGACCGAAGGCGCCGGCGCCATCCGTGTTCTCGTACCAGGCGATCTTGTCGTCGTTCTCGGAGGCGGAGAGGATGTCCACATCGTCGTCGCCATCCACATCCGCCGCGTACACCGACGTGGCACCGCCAGCGTTGGTGGAGATGATGTGGGCGGTCCAGCACTCCCCCGTGTCCCATGGAGGACCGCACCCAAAGCCGTTAAGCTGGTTCTCATACCACGCGATCTTGTCGTCGTTGAATGAGGCAGAGACGACGTCCACGTCGCCGTCGTCATCCACATCGGCCGCGTACACCGACCTGGCGCCGTCGGCGTCGTCGGCAATGACCTGCGACCGATAGAACCAGCCGTCGCCATCAAAGTTCTCGTACCACGTGATCCTGTCATTGTTCTCCGAGGCGGAGAGCACGTCCAGGTTGCCGTCGCCGTCCGCGTCCGCCGCGTACACCGACCGGGCGCCGTCGGCGCCGGTGACGAGAGTGTGAGCGATCCAGCCGCCATTTGCTGGTGTCCCGTCATTCTCGTACCACGCGATCTTGTCGTCGTTCGCAGAGGCGGAGAGGACGTCCAGGTCGCCGTCGTCATCCACATCCGCCGCGTACACCGACGTGGCGCCGTCGGCATCGGTGGTAATGACCTGCTCCGGACCGAAGGTGCCGGCGCCATCCGTGTTCTCGTACCACGCGATCGTGTCGTCATCGAACGAGGCGGAGAGGACGTCCACATCGCCGTCACCATCCACGTCGGCCGCGTGCACCGACCGGGCGCCGTCCGCGTCGGTGGTGATGGTGTGAGGAATGGCGTAAGGAACCGTTTCTGTCTGGCCACCTGACAGCTCGTCCATCCAGGGGACGCACCTGCCTACCCTGTCGTCCGGCGAAAGCACATTGCCATTCTCGTCCACAAGCCCCAGGCTCTCGGCGTGGTCATCGGTCAAGTGGAAGCCGGGCTGAAGTGGGTAGAAGTACAGCATGTCCATGTCACCCGCGGCGCGCGCCCAGAGCATGTCCTTGAAATCCCTCCAGAACGGCCGCGCTGCCACATCCGTCGCCTTGGTCTGCGGGCAGGGCTGGATGTCCAGCAAGCCCCGCAGCGGCGTGGGGGCGAAGACGGGGTTGCCGGCGGTGATGTTGAAACTGAGGTCTTCGTAGCCTGGGCCGAACAGAGAGATGGACGTGAGATCCAGGCTGGTCTCGGTGTCCTCTGCGGGTGGGTCGCCAGTGGCCTCGAAAGTCACCTCGGTCAGGGTCAGGTTGCCGCTCAGGCCGTGCTTGTTCCGCGTCTTGAGCTCAATGGTCAGTTCCCCATCTGTCTCGATCCGGCAGCCAATCGTGTCATCGTCGTCCAGGGAGCCGGGGACGGCGTCTTCGGCGATCTCAATCTGCGTCGTCGCGGTAACGTCGGCAAACACCCCGTTGGAGGCCGTCACCGTCACGGTGTATGTCCCGACCGCGCCGTACACGTGGCTGACCTCGGCCCCGGCGATGCGAGTCGTCCCATCGTCGAAGTCCCATTCGTATTGGGCGTCCGTCCCGGCATTGAGGCTGGCCCGCATGTGCACCGTGCGGAATGGCTGCTGCGGCTCGTCGGTGGTGATCTGGAGGTTGTATAGCGCCTCCACGGAGTCCAGGCGGTTGGTGGCGCAGGCCGTCGGTGTGAGCACATCCGGATCGTAGGAAACCTTGATGGTGGCCGAGCGGAGGTTACTCGCGCCCAGCGCCTCGACGAGCACCGTCACGTCGCCGCCCGGCGGCAGCTCACCATCGCCGACGCGCACTGTCACACTGGGTTGAGATTGGAGATTTGTCTGCGCCACACCCGCCGCGGACGCGCTGGCCAGGAGGGTGATTGTACCGGGGTCGGGTGTGATGTTGGTGATTTCCTCCGCCTCGCGGGTCAGCACCACTTTGTAGACGGCGATCTTCGGCTGGTCGTCCTCGCGCGGATCGCGGTACTTGAGCAGGGCGTAGGGCTGATCTGCCAGGTCGGTGCGCAGAGCATACAGAGCGGGGGCCGAGTTGCCCAGGTTCGACGAGGCCAGCAGCGCGTGCTCGTCGTTGGGGTTGTAGCCCGGCTCGTCGGGGTCGGGTTGGTGGTAGACCGTGACGTCGCTGTAGCCTTCGAGGTTCAAGACCGCCTGGCCGCCAATCTCTGAGCCTAGCTCGCTGGCGATCACGATCTCAGGCGGATCCGCCGGCCAGTCACAGCGATAGCCGATGGTCTTGACCGGCCAGGCCACGTCCCGCTCGTCCGGCCGGTACCACGTGATACGCAGATCGTGGTCACCGGTCACCAGGTCGCCACTGAGCTGTGTCGGCGCCGTGTTCAAAATGGGAATGATGGGCCCTTCGCGGGCGTCCCGGATGTGCGCCGGCAGTATGAGACCATCCACCGTGTTCTGCACCCGGGCCAGGTCAATCTCGGTGCGGACGCCGTCAAACGCCTCGCCGAGCAGGATCTGACCCGGCCTGTCTTCAGGGTCTTCGTGGCCGGGGAGCGTGCCGCTGGCGTCCTCATACGACCTGTACCTGATCTCATGGCCGATCTCGCAGACGCCCCGCTCCGCACGCATGTCCCTGACGCCCGGCGTGTTCCAGTCCACCGTCTTCACCACCTGCACCTTCAGCGTGGGATTGGCCTGATTGCCCTTCACGAACTGCAGGACGGAGTACGAATCGCCAGCTATATCCGGCAATACCGTTCGCGCGAAGACGCCGACGCTCAGTAACTGCCCGGCCTCATCGTCCGCTGGCTCGCGGCCTTCGAAGGCCCGCGCATCTGAGACCTGGAACCCATCGCTCACATCGTCGTGCGTGAGTTGGGCTGGCGCCTCCGAGACATGGATCTGGGGATCAGCCGGCCATTCGACGATGCCATACAGGGCCATCTCGACCTGAGATGCCGGGTCCGGATCCGTCTCCCACTTCAGGGTGACGATCTCTGACTCCTCCAGGTCGGCGTCACCGTCGTTGGGCGATGGCCTCAGTGGGTAATCCTGAGCCGTCGCAGAGCTCCAGGCATGATACGACAGCCCGAGCTCTGTGCCCTTACCATCTTCCCAGCTCGGTGGTTGAGTGCCGATGGCAGCCGGTGGTCGTGATAGCGGCTGGCCCACGATCCACGGCTCGAATTCGTACGCGCCGACGTCGCAGCGATATGTGTCGCCCGTGCCGCGCTGCGGCAGCACCGTGCCGCGTTGGTCCACGGCGCGGACGCGGGACGCGACCTCGATGACGCCGGCCCCAATCTGGGCTCGGGTGTCGTTGGCATAGACCCGGTACGGATAATCGCCAGGCTCGGTAAACTGCACCTCGCGCGACTGCCCACCTGCCGGGACCGCGACGAGGTTGACGTTGGCCTCGCCATCGTCCAGGGCCACCGTGCTGTCGGCCGTGTGTGTCCACTTCACCACGTCCCCGGCCTCGATCGTCAGGTCTAGACTTCCGGAAGCAATGTTAATGGTGTGTTGCGTTGCCGCCCCGCACTCGTCGGGCGGGATGTGGTCCATGGCCGAGCTGCCGGGTTTCAGGGCATGGGAGTACGTGTAGCCCGAGATCCAATTGTTCACGAAATCAATGGCGTTGTTATCCTGCAGCGGGCCGAGCCGGGCAGCGAGGTTGGGTTCGGTCGCCGGCCGCAGATCCGTGCCCCCCGTCAGGCGGCAAGAGTCATCGTCCACCAGATTGTATCCCTCTGACTGAATGAGCGACCCCATACCACCAAACCCGCAGTTGTCTCCAGAAGAGCCAGAGCTCTTGACGAGAAGCGATCGGTGGACGGTGATCTCACCGCCGCTGACATAAATGGCGTGGGCCTCCGGAGTGAAACCGAGGGCGTTGACCGTAATGTTCATGCTGAGCGATGCGTTGTCTTTGTCACGAACGGTGATGGTAACCGGGTCATCGCTCACGGAACATATCAATGGCTCCGATAGGCCTCCGCCCTGCCGGGGCACTTCGATTTCGGCCAGGTTACATCCCTCGCCATCCACGACCAGCGTGTGCGCGTTTGCTGTCTGGTCCTGGAATTGGATATGATCGCCGGAGTCAACTGTTAGTGTGCCCGGATCGAACCCCGCATCCTTGATGTTGACGACGCGCTGCGCGCCGATTTTCTCCGCCCTGTTCTCGGCGATGGTGCTGAAGTCCACCTCCACAGTAGCGGGTATCCCGCCGGAGCCCGAACCGTCGTTGTATATCGCGCCGCCATAGTACTCGGACTGGTTGCCGGAGAGGGTGCTGCGCTCCAGCGTCAAGTCGCCGACGTTGTAGATGGCGCCGCCCATCGCCTCGGTAACCACCGTGGCGCCTTGCAGCCCATTCACCACCGCGTTCTCGGAGATGGTGGATGTGTAGACATAGAGGTGGCCCACGTTGTAGATGCCGCCGCCCTGCCGGCTCAACCCGTGGCGGATCGTCAGCCCGCGCAGCGTCACGGTGACATCATCGGTCACGGCTATGGCGCCGGCTGGCCCCGCCGGGTACTCGTAGGCCTCGATCGTCAGCACCGTGCCTGAGAGACCGTCCGTCTGCGTCTCGTCCAGCAAGCGGTGCTGTTCTCGGATCGTGCGCTCGGAGGCCTGGAGGATGGCTCTGACACCAACGGGCTGATCCTGGCTCAGCGTTGCCACATTGATGCCGGCATGTTGCAGCGTCGCGTTCTTGTAAGCGGTGAAGCTGCCGGTGTAGGCGCCGGCCTCGACCGCGATGACATCGCCGGCCATGGCGCGGTGCAGGGCCTCTTGCAGGTCGGTGAAGCGCAGGTTGTCCGGATCGGGGTTGCATGTCTCGCAGACGAGGAGCGTGTCCGCTCCGTATTCGACCGCGCCGATATCGCAGCGGACGCCGCCGCCACCGGGGCTGTCGAACGGGCGCGTCTTGCCGCGCTGGTCGGTCTCGACCGCGCAGTCAGCCTCAAACGGGCCGGCCTCCACCGCCGGGCTGTCGGCCGTGCTCAGGGCGCGGGTCAGCGTGGGGCCGCCGTTGTCGCGCAAGGGCCCGAGTTCCGGGTCGCCGCTGATGTCAGTGCCGCCCAGGGTGAAGCACGTCCCGCCGTGGAGCAAGTTGTAGCCGCCGGTCGTCACTTCGCCCCAGCATTGGTTTTCGGCCAGGCCGGCCGACTGGAGGATCGTGCCGCTTACGGTGACAGAGTCTGCTGCCGGGTTCGCGTTGTAAATGCTGCTTCCGATGGCGCCGATCGGGTTGTCGTACCACGTGATCTCGTCGTCGTCGTATAAGGCGGAAAGGACGTCCACGTTGCCGTCTTCGTCCACGAACGCCGCGAACACCGACCGAGCGCCGTCGGCGTCGGTGGAGATGGTGTGGGCGGTCCAGGCCGTGCCATCGCCATCCGTGTTCTCATACCAGGCGATCTTGTCGTCATCGTAGGAAGCGGAGAGGGCATCCAGGTCGCCATCCCTGTCCACATCGGCCGCGTACACCGACCGAGCGCCATCAGCGCGGTCGGCGCCGGAGTGGGTATCAACGATGATGTGGGTGGTCCAGGCGGCGCCATCGCCACTCGTATTCTCGTACCAGGCGATCTTGTCGTCGTTTTGGGAAGCGGAGAGGGCATCCAGGTCGCCGTCCCCGTCCACATCCGCCGCGTACACTGACCGGGCGCCGTTGGCGGCGATGGAGATGGTATGGGCGCTCCAGCAAGCCGCCGGCGCCAACAGAGTGCAGCCAGGGTCGTCGAGCTTGTTTTCATACCAGGCGATCTTGTTATCGTTGTAGGAAGCGGAGAAGACGTCCACGTTACCGTCCTCGTCCACATCCGCGGCGTACACCGACTGGGCCCCGTTGGCGGCGGTGGAGATGGTGTGGGGGATCCAGCAGAGGGCCGGCGTTGATGGAGTGCACCCAACGTCGTCGAGCCTGTTCTCGTACCAGGCGATCTTGTCGTCGTTCTCGGAAGCCGAGAGGACATCGGTATCGTCATCTCCATCCACGTCTACCGCAAACACTGACATAGCGCCGTCAGCGCGGTTGCTGTCGGGGATGGAGTTGACGTCAACAATGGTGTGGGAGGTCTAGGCGGTGCCATCGCCATCCGTGTTCTCGTACCACGCGATTTTGTCGTCGTTGTACGAAGCGGATAGGGCATCCAGGTCGCCATCCCCGTCCACGTCGGCCACGTACACCGACCGAGCGCCATCGGCAGCGGTAGAGATGATGTGGGGGACCCAGGCGCTGCCATTGCCGGTACCAGCATTCTCATACCACGCGATCTTGTCGTCGTTGTAAGAAGCGGAGAAGACGTCGGGGTCACCGTCCTCGTCCATGTCCACAGCGTACACCGCATAGGCGCCGTCGGCAGAAGAAGCGTAGAGCAGCTCGATTTCCTCCTCCGAGAGCGCGCGGTTGTAGATGACCACATCGTCAATCGTACCGTCAAAAAGTCGGTTCGTGGCATAAGGCGAGCGCCCGATGTTCAGGGGATAGGACGAGGCAACGAAGGAGCCGGAGGCAGGTGTCGAAGCCTGCTCAGTGCCGTTGACGAACACCTTGATGGTGTTGCCATCGTAAGTTCCTGCCACGTGAACCCACGTTCCGGTGGACATGACCTGACCCGAGAGTGCTTGCTCCCATGTCCCATCAATCGGGAGGGCAAAAGAGAGGCGGCCGTTCTCGCCGGTGCGCAGCGTGTAGCCGCGGACGTCGGATTCCCAATCATCTTTTGAGACCACAACGCCCTCCCAGTACTCGGTCGCCCAGGTGTCGGCTTTGATCCAGGCGGCGATGGTCATAGCGGCTGGGTTGAGGCCATCGCTATGGGGAACTTCCACGTAGTCATCCGACCCGTCAAACCGCAAGGCCTTCCCGTGATGCCCGTTAGCGCCCGCAGTGGGGCAATGGGGGGAAGAACAGCTCCCATTCCGCCCGTGCCCCGATTCGTCGGCGAACTCAGTGGCGCCTGACGATTCGTCGAAAGGCAGCCACAAGGCCAAATCGTCGTCATCCGGCATGCCCGGAATTGTGCGGGCGGTCCAGCCGGGAATGATGTTGTCGGCCAGCGTGGCATGTGTCACGCGCGCCGTGCCGGCCGCGGCATTGTAGATGCCGGCGCCACCGTTCTCGCCCAGGTTATCGAGCAGACTGCTGTTTTCGACGGTCAACGCGCCACTGTTGTAGATCGCTCCGCCCCAATTGGCGGCGTTGTCGTAGATCGTCACGCCTTCCAGCGTCAACAGCCCGCTGTTGTTGATCCCGCCGCCCATGCCAGCATCGCCGTGGCGGATGTTCAGGTTCTTGATGGTGACGGATATCCCTTCGGGGATAGTGAACACACTACCGCGGGTCCTGCTGCCGTCAGGCTGATCTAGATCAGCCTGGACGATGCCCATGTGGGTTCCGGGCGTGATCTCTTCCCGCGTCGGCCCCTCGATGGTGACACTCTTATCTACCGTCACAGTTTCGGATACGGTACCGGAGACGATGATGGTATCGCCTTCTTCTGCTTGTTGAAGGGCATAGGCAATCGTCGGCCAGAAGCAGCGACCAACGAATTCAGGCTCGACCACGAACTCGCCGGCGTCGTTGGTATGCGCCAGCGGTGGGCCGCAGACGCGCTGCACCCTGGTCCGTAACTCGACCGCGCCGGCGTCGCACGGCGCATCATCTGGAGAGACGAAGACGCCCTCCACACGAACGCCTATGCTGGGCCGATGCTTGCCGCGCTGATCTACGGCTTCATCCGGCTCGAAGACCTGTATGCACAGTGTTCCGCTCATGATGTCTACGACCTCGTTGTCCAGACTGGCTACTGGCTTGTGCGTCAGTGTCGGTCCGCCATAATCGGCCAGAGGAAGCAACTGGATGACCGCGTTTTCCTTGTCGTCGGCCGTTGCGTTCTGGAGCTGGCACGACGTGTCACTGATGCGGTTGAAGCCGCCACCAGTAGACGTCAGCCCGTCACCGGCACAGTTGGGCTTGCCCTGGGGCTCCGCGATGATCGTGGCCAGTAGAGTGACATTACCCGCCCCGTTATAGACACTGGCGCCCTCCTGCACGGCAGAGTTGCCGGCGATGGTCGTGAATCGAACATCTACGTTGCCGAAACGATCGTAGATACCGCCGCCCCAGTTCGCAGAGTTTGTGGAGATCGTGCTGTTGATGAGCGCCATCGTGCCGCTGTTGCGGATGCCGCCGCCCTCGAAATCGGCGGAGTTGTTGACCACGGTGGTTTGGGTTACCGTCATGGCGCCGTTTGCCGCTATGTCGCCGTCGTTACTGATTCCACCGCCGTATCCGGCGGAGTTGTTTCTGACGGTGCTGTTGGTGACTGCCAGCGTGGCCGAATATTCGTTGAAGATGCCGCCGCCGTAGCCTTCGGCGGAGTTGTCGCTGACGGTGCTGTCGGTGACCGTCATCGTGCCCGCCATGTAGTTGTTGATGCCGCCGCCTTCGCCTTCGGCGGAGTTGTTGCTGACGATGCTATCGGTGATGCTCATCGTGGCAAAGAGGTTGTAGATACCACCGCCGCGTTCGGCGTCGTTATCGCTCACAGTGCTGTTGTTGAGCGTCAGCGTGCCCTGGAAGTTACTGATGCCGCCGCCACCGTGAGTGGCCGAGTTGCCGGAGATGGTGCTGTCGGTGATGCTCGCCGTGCCTCTGTTGCTGATGCCACCGCCCGAACCAGCGTTGTTATCGCTCACGGTGCTGGTGGCAACCGTGAGGTCACCGTAGTTTACGATGCCACCGCCCGCGCCGCCAGCGGAGTTGTTGCTGACGGTGCTGTTGGAGACCGTCACCGTGCCCGCCCAGTTGCAGATGCCGCCGCCGTCGTATTCGGTAGAGTTGTTGCTGACGGTGCTACTGGTGACCGTCAGCGTGCCCTCGAAGTTTCCGATGCCGCCGCCAGAGTTGTTGCTGACGGTGCTGCTGGTGACCGTCAGCGTGCCGTTGTCGTTTACGATGCCGCCGAAGGAGTTGCTGCTGACGGTGCTGTCGTTGACCGTCATCGCGCCCTCGTCGTTGTAGATGCCGCCGGCGCCGCCCCCTCCATCATGAGCATCGCCAGTGCCGCCGGCGCCGGTGGTGTTCTCTCCTACCAAGCTGTTGTTGGTGACTGTCACCTGGCCGGTGCTGCAGATGCCGCCGCCTAAGCCGCCATCGCCACCGCTGCCGCTGGTGGCATCGCCGCCAGCGCCGGTGGTGTTCTCTGTTATGGAGCCGTTGTCGCTGATCAACTGACCGGTGTTGTAGATGCCGCCGCCTGAGCCGCCAGCCCCACCGTCACCGCCGACCCCAGCGCCGCCAGGGCCAGTGGAGTTCCCTCCCACGGTGCTGTTGGCGGTGACGGTCACGTGACCCGTGTTGTAGATACCGCCGCCAGAGCCACCAGCGCCCCCGGTGATGGTCTCAGTCACGCGGATAGCATTACCTCCAGCACCGGTAGCGTTGTCCTCCACGACGCTGACTGAGACGGTCAACTGGCCCGCGTTGTAGATGCCGCCGCCGTGGCCTCCAGCCCCACCGTTGCCGCCGGTGCTAAGGCCGCCAAGGCCAGTGATATTGCCCCTTACGAAGCTGTTGTTGGTGAGCGTCAACTGGCCAGTGTTGTAGATGCCGCCACCGTGGGCACCGTCCCCACCGTCGCCCCCCACGCTGCTGGCGCCAAAGCCCGTGGTGTTGGATACCACCTGGCTGCTCGTGATCGTCAGGCTACCGGCATTGTAGACGCCGCCGCCTGGCCCGTTGGCCGGCGTTAAGCCATCAGTCAGAGTCACATTTCTTAGTTCCACAGTAGCACCGCTATGGACGTGCAACACACGATCAAGGTAGTTGGCATCAATAAAGGTGGTGTCCGCCCCGGCGCCGTTGATGACGAGGTCGGACGTGATGTCCAGGTCGCCCGAGGCGTTGGCGTCTTCCCCGGAGCCAGCGATGGTGAGCGCGTAGGTACCGGCGGCCAGGGTGATGGTGTGATTGCCGGCATCTATGCGACAGCCGCCGAAATCCTGATTCGTGTTGAGGGCCTGGATGGCTTCACGCAGCGAACAGGCGTCGTCAATCGTCCCGAAATCATCGGCGGTGGTGGTGACAGTCCACAGCGGGACGTAGCCTCTCTCGTAGGCGCCGATGTCGCACGTGGAGGCGCCGTTGTCGTCCCCATCTTGTGGCCGGGCGACGCCGCGCTGGTCGGCTGCCGGACAGTCGGCGTCACTGCCGTCGTCAATGGCCGGGCTGCCCGAAAGTAGGGCGTGGGTCTCGGTGGAACCGCCGCCGTCGCGCAGGGGGCCGATCTGGGGGTCCTGGCCGGTAATGTTGTGTGCTGTGACGCCGCCGATGGTGCAGTCGCTGGTGCTTTCAATCAAGTTGTAGTCTTGGGAACTTAACGCGCCCTGACAGTCCGGGCCGGCCCCGCCGCTGGCTACGGCATTGTTAGCAATAATGGTGTTCGTCACCGTCACGGCGCCGGAGTTCGAAATGCCGCCACCGGAGCCAGCGTCGCCGGCAGAGGAGCCGGAGCCACCGGCGCCCGTGGTGTTGCTGACCACAGTGCTGCTGCTGAGCGTCAGTGTGTCCACGTTATAGATACCCGCGCCGTACCCACCGTCTCCGCCGGGTACAGTCAGGCCATCGCCGCCGGGACCTGTGGCATTGCCGCTGACGGTGCTGTTGGTGACCGTCACTGTGCCGCTGCTGTAGATGCCGCCGCCGTGTCCAGCGCGGCCAGTCTGGGCAGAGGCGACCTGATCGCCGCCGGCGCCCGTGGCGTTGTCACTCACGGTACTGCTGGTCAATGTCAGATGAGCGTCAGCGGCGTTGTAGACGCCGCCGCCGTCCCCAGCATCCCCGCCCACGGTGTCATCCCCGTCGCCGGTGGTGTTGTCGCGGACGGTGCTATCGTTGAGCGTCAGGGCGCCGGCATTGTAGATGCCGCCGCCAGCCTCAGTCAGGGTCCGGCCGTTCTTGACGGTCAGGTCATTGAGGATCAGGTCACCGCCAGACGATACGTGGAAGATGCGGAACGCAGGTATGCCGAAGACAGTGCTGCGCTCAATGGCGGCTCCGTTGCCATTGATGGTGACGCGATGGCCCCCATCAGTGAGAACAGAGGGCAACCCGTTGGGACCGTCGGTGTCGTTGTCCTGAGCTATCAGTATATAGACACAGTCAGCCGCCAAGTTGATGACATCGTCCTCGAGGTTGCCGTTGGCCTCCCCGATGGCCGCGATCAGGCCGCTCGGACCATAGACATCTCCGCAGGCGACGTCGAAAGTCGCCGCCAGTACTGTGGCAGACCGGCTCTCTTCCTGCTGGAGGCCGTTCACGGCGTTTTCTGCCAGCCTATCCCTCGCCACGGGTGCACTCACCGGGCCATCTACGTAACCCAGTGCGACCGGCATCGTGCTGCCGACGTTCAGCAAGGCGATACTCAGCGCCAGCGCTACCATCGTGAGATGTCGAAGTATCTGAATCCTGGAAGTCTTCATGTTTTAATCCTCTGCGACTTTCGTGGTTGCATCTGTTTAGCGATTAGGTTTGGTTGCTGTCAACGAATGGAACAACGAATAAACAAATCTTACCTCAGCGATCAATTCTTTGCCACGAATTACACGAATTTTCACTAATTCTTATTTTTCGTGTTAATTCGTGCAATTCGTGGCAGATTCCTCACCTTGACCACTCTCCAATCTCCAATCCCTAACCTCCAACCTCCAACCTCTAATTCCCCGCATACGCATACGTCTGGAAGTAGATGTACACGTCGTCCACGTCCTCGATGAACCGTTCGATCCCCACCTGCGGGTCGGCCAGCAGGGTAGTGCCGGGGATGACCAGCAGCCACTCGGTGTTCCACACCGAGCGGCCGATGAGACGGGTGTCGGTGTTCATCTCGTCCGCGCTGAAGTCAGAGGTAAACGGGTAGGCGCGGAAGCGGGTATACGGCTTGATGGCGAACAGTTGCCCGTCCAGGCCGTCGTTGCGCGCGATCCAGTCTGGGTTCTCCAGGTCGGCCTGGCCGATGGGGTGCGGCACCGGCAGCATTTGCTCGACGATGTTCCAGTAGCGCAGGGTTCCGCTGGTGTTGCGCGGCCGGACGACGTCGCTGCCCGCCGGCAGCAGGTACACGCGCGGGGTTTGGGCCAGGCGGTCCGTGTCGTAGCCCTCGAACCAGACGCCGACGGCGGCGATCTTGGTCACAAACTGGGTGGCGTCGTACGCGCTGTCGCCGGGGCCGAGCGGCTGCCCGAAGAAGTTCAAGCCCTCGGTGACGGTCGAGCCGATGGGGATGACCAGCCCAGGCTGCGAGCCGACCTCACCGTAGGGCTGTTTGGCCAGCCGGGCAACGTCGTCGTGGTTGTAGATGTTGGGCGTGTAGTAGCGCATCAACTCCTGCCGCCAGTTGGTGTCGGAGTCGTCGCGCAGGCGGAGGAGCTCGCTGCGCAGTGAGAAGCGATTGGCCTCGAACTGCGGGTTGTTGAAGCCCATCTGCCCCTTGAGCACCTCGAAGTTGTCCTTCATGCGCCCCAGCGGGTCGGCCAGGCCGCCGGAGCCGACGATGGGCTCGATCGGCAGGGGACGCAGCAGCCTCACCTCACCCAGCGTGCGCGCCCCGACGATGTTGCGCAGGAACTGGTTGCCCATGGCCGGATCGTCGCGGGACAGGTTGGTCTCGTAGTCGTAGGCCGCCGCCGTCAGGTAGGTGTAGGTCTGGGCCAGGTCGAACTGCTGGCGGTACTTCTGCAGGGCGTCGTTCTGGAAGATGCGGTAGGCCATGTCGCTGTAGCGCTGCTCGGAGATCTGGCCGGCCCAGCGCTTGCGCAGGCGGATCAGCTCCTGAAGCTTGCGGAACCCTTTCTGCAGTGCGGCATCGTAGTTGCCCTGTGCCCCGTTGACTCTGTCCATGGCCAGGTACAGCGCCAGTTTGAACTGTCGTTCCTCCCGCAGCAGCCCTCCCATCTGCTTGGCGTACTGCTCGAGATCGTAGTCGGCTTCGAGATTGAATAGCTCCTCCTCCAGGGCAGTCTTTGCCGCATCTTTCGCATATCCCTCGAGATCAATGATCCCCTCGATAATGTCAGAGACAATCATGCTGCCCAAGTTCAAGCCCGCCCCCACATACAACACGGTACAACGTGCTATTGACGTTGCATCATTGGACATACCAAGCGATTCCGGAGGACACTCCTTCGTAGCGGCGGCAAAGTCTTTCGACGTTGCACCGACGGTCTTGGCAACTCTCACAAATGCCTTGCCAAGCCGTATTGCCTGATCAAGGCCATATATTGTCCACCTTGCATCATGTTTCAGTTCGCGTTTCTTGTCGAGGTATTCCGCTCGCTCTTCGATCTTCGTCTGGGTCGAAACCATCTTTTCAACGTGGTTCTCATAGACCCTGATCGCCATCTCGTATTGCAGACGCGCCTGGTTGAGAGCCTGCAGCGCGTTCTGGATCTCGCCCGGCGCCTTGCGTGCGCTGTCCGGGAGCCAGGACTCCGGCCTGAACCGACCTCGGCCGGCGTCCAGCCCAACACCGATCCGGTACTCGACGGTGAGGGTCAGAGGTTCAGTGTTACCGATTGACTTACATACGTCCCCACCATCTTGAGTGGACTCAATGGGCTCTGGGAAGAACTTAATACAAGGCATGGAATTGAAACCGACCAGATATGTTTTCGTCTCAGCAGCACACAGCCCAGCGTTGATCTCGTCTTCGCCACACCGTTTCTCAGCATCCGTCAGCTCGGTGCGGTCCCACAGATCGTAGTTGTAGATGTCGGGCCCGTCGTAGCCCTCAGGGTAGGTGCCGTTCACCCCGATGTCGGCGTCGTAAGGGTAGCCGAAGAGCTCGATCAACGAGTTGATCAGCGCCGTATCCTTTTCGATGATGGTGGTCACGAAGCCACGGCGCGCGTCCTGTGATGCGCGCTCCGCCATCTTCATCTCGTTGGCGTAGTCGAACAGGATCAAGGTGTTGCCCAGACTGGCGAGGGCCCGCTCGTAGACCTGCTCGAAGTGGGTCACGCCCCCTGCGATCAGGGATGGGTCCAGGTCGAACAGCACAGCGCCCTGGGCCAGCCCCAGCGGGTTCAGCCCGCCGTCGGCATCGTCCAGTTGACTCTGGATCTGCCGGTACTGGTCGGAGACCTCACCGATCTCCAGCACCGTCGTGCGATCAATCTTGCGCACATCGGTGTAGCGGTCGTCCTCCGGCGGGATGATGGCATTGGCCATCACCCAGTCGAAGTAGGCGCCCTGCCCGGCGCGCCGGGCCCAGTCGGCCACGCCCCAGGCCCGCTTTCGGCCATCGGAGGCGTCCACGTGGCTATCCACGTACTCCTGGCTATCGGGGTCCGAGTACTGCTTGCGGTAGGTGAGGTCCACGATCTCCGCCCCCATGCGTGCCTTGGCTGCGGCGGAGATGGCGAAGCGGCGCTCGTCGTAGTAGTCCACCACCACCGGCGCGCCGGCCACGCTGACCGGCTCCGCCCTCGGCACCCAGGTATAGTTGGGGTGCCGCAGCAGTTCGTAGTACTTCTTGATGGCCGTCAGGTGGTGGCCCCAGGCGTCCCCGTGGCCCTGCGGGTACATGATGGCTGCGTCGGCCTCGTTGACGAAGCCGTCCTGGTTCATGTCCTTAGTGTTGTAGTTCATCACGTAGGCCACCTCGCCGTCGCCGTTGGTGAAGTTCCACGTCAGGCGGTTGTAGGTCGGCGCGGCAGCCACTCCGCCCAGGGTCTCGTCCCGCCCGCGCAGCAGGCCCAGTTCCTCGTCTATCAGGCCGAAGCTGTCGGAGCGGAACTGGTTCATGAATGAGAAGATGATCGGCGCCCTTGAGGCCAGCGCGCTGCTCGTGCCCAGCCCAATCGTCGGGTCCAGGGCGTCCATGTAGGCGTCGTTGCCCAGCAGCATGTACAGGTCGGCGATGCGGGAAGTGACGTTCAGCAACGCGGCGTTGGCCCCCTGGTGGTTGATGCTGGAATCAATGGACAGATCGCGCCCGCGGTCCAGCACCGTCTGGTAGGCTTCGATCAGGCCCATGCTGTTGAGGACGTCGGGGTCGTTGCTCATGGCCACCGGGCCCTCGTAGCGCGGGCCGGCCTGGCGGATCATGTCCACGGCGGTGTTGACCGGCGTGCTGACGAAGTCGTCCACCCGTGTGTCAAAGGGGTTGAGCGCGCCGACCACGCGCTTGATCCAGCCCTCGGCGAGTTGCCCCCGCACCTCGGACGGTTTGGCCGAGGGATCGCCGGCAAACGCGCTCCAGCGGTAGTTGTTGCCGCAGCAGGGGTAGTTCTTGTAGCGCATGATGAGCCAGTTGTCGCTCAGCGTGGTGGGATTGGCGCCCTCGATGGTGATCTCGGGGCCGATGGCGTCTGTCCCAGGCTCCAGTCGCGTCCACTTCTTCCACGGGTAGTTGGGCGGCAGCGCCGTGGGCGAGACGCCCGTCTCGTCTACCTCGGCGATCCACCACTCGAACTCGAAGTTGCCGGGCTGGCCGCCGAAGTCGCCAGTGTGGCGCAGGGTGAGCTTCTCGTCGAACAGGTTGTCCGACTTGATCACCAGCAAGTTGCCGCGATAGGTGCTGTCTTCGCCCAGGTGGTTCTTGGTGCAGCCCACCTTGATGACCTGGAGTGACACAGGCAGCCCGCCCAGGCTGGCGTCGTTGTTGTAGGCCACGGTGATGTAGCCAGTGCCCGCCGCGTTGCCGGCGCTCAAGGCCTTGCCTTTGCCCAGGCCTTCGTAGGGCTCGGGGACGCCGTTGTCGTCCGCATCTTGCACGCTGATCAGGAAGTCTGTATCAGGCGCCAGGTCACGGTACGAGTCCCCTTCACAGGCACTATTGTACTCATCGTAATCGAAATCTGGGTCTTCTCCCTCCTTCTCATCTATCAGATCGTTCAGGTCTTGTCCATCCTTCGGCAACTGAGTGTCATCTCTTGATCCGTCCGGATACAGCGTGCCGTCCGGCTTTCGGCACAGATCAACCTGTCGAGGATTGCGGGTCTTGTGATAGAGATCTTCGATGGCTTTCTTGTACTTCCCGCAGTTGGTGTCATCGAAGGGATAGCTGTCGCCGCCGCCCGGACACAGACTCCACAATCTTGTTTTGTCGGACTTCGACATCACGTTCAGCAACAGCAGCGGGTCGCCTTTGATGTACTCCGGCGACGTACCGTCGTAGTACCCCCGGAAAATAAGCTCGCCCACGCTGTCGTCGAACAGGATGCGGCTGCGCAGCGAGAAGGGCAACGCCAGATCGGGATTGGTCTTGTTGCCGACGACGGCCTGGCCGCCGCCGAACAACAGGCGTTTGGTCTGAATCTCGGTGGGCAGGCTCCAGTTGTCGTTGATCTTCATGTCCAGGTGCACCCGCACCTCGCCGATGGGATCAATGAGCTCCGCCAGCGACCGCTGCACCTCGGCGCCTTCGATCACGATCTTCTCCGCATCGTTGTTCCACGATCCGGGCGCCAGGTCGTCGTAGATGCGCGAGACGGCCAACTGGTTGGCCACGCCTGAGATGCCGCTCTTGGCGCGCTCGTACACCGTCTCGCCCACGCTCAGCAGCGGTGGCAGGTCGGGCCAGTCCGCGTGGTAGGCAACGGGATAGACCGTGGCATGTAGATCCGTCGTGTCCAGATAGTCCCTGAAGTCAACGTCTACACCAGTGGTTAATTTGTCCATCCAGGGCACGCACTTGCCCACGCGCTCATCCGGGCTAAGTACCGCGTTCGGATCATCGGGCTGGACGAGACCGAGAGCCTTTGCATGATCATCCGCCAGGTAGAAGCCGGGCTGCAGCGGATAGAAGTACAGCACCTGCATGTCCCCCGCCGCCCGCGCCCAGAGCATGTCCTTGAAGTCCCTCCAGAACGGCCGCGCTGCCAAATCCGCCGCCTGGGTCTGCTCGCAGGGCTGGATGTCGAGCAGTCCCCGCAGCGGTGTGGGAGCGTAGATGGGGTTGCCGGCGGTGATGTTGAAACCCAGCTCTTCGTAGCCCGGGCCGAAGAGGCTGATGGACGTGAGATCCAGATCGGTGGTGGTGTCCGTCGCTGGCGGGTCACCAACGGCCTCAAAAGTCAGCTCGCTCAGCAGCAGGTTCCCGCTCAGGCCGTGCTTGTTCCGCGACTTGAGCTCGATGGTCAATTCGCCATCTGCCTCGATCCGACAGCCGGTCGTGTCATCGTCATCCAGGGAGCCGGGGACCGTACCTTCTGCAACCTCGACCTGCGTGTCTGCTGTCACTGGGTCAAACAGACCGTTAGTGGCCGTCACTATCACGGTATACATCCCGACCGCGCCGTACACGTGGCTGACCTCATCACCGGCGATGCGCGTTGTCCCGTCACCGAAGTCCCACTCGTACTGCGCATCCGTGCCGGCGTCGAGGCTGGCCCGCATGTGCACTGTGCGGAAGGGCTGCGCCGGCCCGTCGGTGCTGATCTGCGGGCCGTAGAGTCGCTCCACGAAGTCCAGGCGATTGGTGGTACACGCCGTCGGTGTGAGCTTCGTCGGATCATACGACACCTTGATGGTGGCCGACCGCAGGTCGCGGGCACCCAGTGCCTCTACGGGCACGGTGACGTCGCCGCCGGGGGGGAGATTGCCGTCGGCAACGCGTACTGTTAGAGATTGGAGATTGGAGATTAGAGATTGGGAAACCTCGCTGTGGCCAGTCTCCGACCGCGCCACCCCCGCGGCCGTGCTGGCGAGGAGGGTGATTGTGCCGGGGTCGGGTGTGATGTCGGTGATTTCCTCCGCCGCGCGAGTCAGGACAACCTTGTAGATCTGGATCTTGATCTGGTCATCCTCTCGCGGATCGCGGTACTTGAGCAGGGCGTAAGGTTCGCTCGTCTCCTCTTTGTTCTGCGGATCCCACAGGTCAGTACGCAGGGCGTACAGAGCGGGGGCCGAGTTGCCCAGGTTCGACGATGCCAGCAGCGCGTGCTCGTCGTTGGGGTTGAAGCCCGGCAGCGTCGGGTCAGGCTGGTGATAAATCGCGAGGTCGCTGTAGCGATCAGAGCTCAAGACTGGCTGGCCACCGACCTCCGAGCCCAGCTCGCTGGCGATCACGATCTCCGGCGGATCGGCCGGCCAATCACAGCGGTAGCCCACCGTTTTCAGTGGCCAGGCCACGTTGCGCCCGTCCGGCCGGTACCAGGCGATACGCAGATCGTGGTCACCGGTGACCAAGTCGCCACTGAGCTGTGTCGGCGCTGTGTTCAAAATAGGGATGATGGGCCCCTCGCGGGTGTCCTGGATGTGGGCGGGGGGAATGAGGTTATCCACCGTGTTCTGCGCCCAGGCCAGGTCAGCGGTGGTGCGGATGCCGTCAAAGGCGTCGCCCTCCAGGATCTGGCCGGCCAGGCCTTGGGGATCTTCGTGGCCGGGGAGCGTGCCGACGGCGTCCTCGAACGACCGGTAGCGGATCTCGCGGCCGATCTCGCAGACGGCCCGTTCCTCCCGCACGTCCCTGACGCCTGGCGTGTTCCAGCCCACTGTTTTCACCACCTGCACCTTCAGCATGATATTGGCCTGAGCGCCCTTCACGAACTGCAGGACGGAGTACGAATCGCCTGGATTATTCAAGTCCGTCAATTCCGTTCGCGTGAAGACGCCGGCAGTCAACACTGTCACGTCCTCCTTCGGATTGAGGCCTTCGAAGGCCTGCCCGCCCGAGGGCTGGAACCCGTCGCTCACGCCGTCGTGTATCAGGTTGACCCGCGCCCCCGACGCGTGGATCTGGGGCTTATCGGGCCACTCGACGATGCCGTATTGGGTCATTTTGGCTTTCATTGGGTCCTGATCCTTCTGCCAGTTCACGACGATCTCCACCGGCTCCATAGTGACGCCGCCCAAGGGCGATGGCCGCAGCGCGTAGTCCAGCGCCGTCGCGGAACTCCAGGCATGATACGACTGCTCTTCAGCCACGTCCCACTGCGGACCCTGGGCGCCGATGGCGGCCGGTGGTCGCGGCAGCGGCTGGCCCACGACCCAGGGCGAGAACTCGTAGGCGCCGACGTCGCAGTAGTACGTTCCCCCCGTGCCGCGCTGGGGCAGGGTTGTACCGCGCTGGTCCGTCTCACGCGTCCGAGACTGGACTTCGATTGTCCCGTGGGCGATCTCTGCCCGGCTGTCATTTTTGTATACACGGTACGGGTAGTCGCCGACCTCGGCGAGCTGCACATCGCGCGAACTCCCGCCCGCAGGCACGGCCACGAGGTTGGCGTTGGCCTCGCCGTCGTTCAAGGCTATGGTCCTGGAGACCGTATTGGTAGTCCACTGCACGATGTCCCCGGCCTCGATAGTCAGGTCCAGATTCCCCGACGCGATATTGATCGTATGTTGACTTGCCGCGCCGCAGACATCGGGATCGGGCGGGATATAGTCAATGGCCGGGCTGCCAGGTCTTAGTGCATGGCTGTACGTATAGCCCGTGATCAGATTGTCTTCATGATCTATGGCATTGTTATCCTGCAGAGGGCCCAACTCGACATCACCGTATCCTTCCTGCCCGGGCCGCAAATCCGTATCATCCGTCAAGTTACAGGTTGAATCGCTCACCAGATTGTATTTCCCTGACCCGATGCTTGCGTACAGACCCTGTGCCTCACAGTTATCTCCAGAGCCGGCGCTATGGACGACAATCGAGCGGGCGACAGTAACGTCACCCCTGCCAGTCGCGTAAATGGCGTGGGCTTGCGGCTTGAAGCTGAGCGCATTGACTTCAATCTGGATGCTGAGCGCTGGATTGTCTCTGTCCCTAACGGTGACGATAACCTGGCCCTGGCTCACGGTACAGATGAGTGGCTCCGATAGCCCTGCGCCCATCCGGGGCACTTCGATCAGGCCCTCCGGTGTGCAGCCCTGCCCCTTCGGCACCTCCAGCCAATGCTTCTCCGCCGTGCGGTCCTGGAACTGGATCTCATCGCCAGAGTCAACCGTTGGTGCACTCGGATCAAACCCTGCATCCGTGATGTTGATGACGTGCTGCCGGGGGAGCTTTTCCGCCTTGTTGTTCGCGATCGTGCTGGCAACCACATCTACAGACGCATCCTGTGAATCTGAGCCCACGGTGTAAATCGCTCCCCCGTAGAACTCCGACCGGTTGCCGGAGATGGTGCTACGCTCCAGCGTCAATTGGCCGAGGTTGTAGATCGCGCCGCCCTGGGCTTCTACGGTCACTGTGATGCCATCCTGCAACTCGTTCACCGCCGCGTTCTCGGAAATCGTTGATCTGATGACGTGGAGGTGTCCCACGTTGTAGACGCCGCCGCCCTGCCGGCTCAGCCCGTGGCGCATCGTCAAGCCCGTAAGCGTCACTGTGACATCGCCGGTTACCGCAATGCTGCCGGTTGACGTCACCGGGTAGTACGCCTGGACTGTCAGCACCGTGCCTGAGAGGCCTGACGCCTGGGTTTCGGTCAGCACGTGGTGCTGTTCGCGGATGGTGCGCTCCGAAGCCTGGAGGATGGCTCTGACGTCAACCGACTGACCCTGGCTGAGCATGGCCACGTCTATGCCGGCGTGCTGCAGCGTCATGTCCTTATAGGCAATGAAGTTGCCGGTGTAGGCGCCGGCCTCGATGGCCACGGTATCGCCGGCCATGGCGCGGTCCAAAGCCTCCTGCAGGTCGTTGAAGCGCCCATTGTCCGGATCGGCTTCACATTTCTCGCAGACGGTCAACGTATCCGACCCGTACTCGACCGCGCCGATGTCGCAGCGGGCACCGCCGCCACCTGGGACGTCGAAGGGGCGCCCCTTGCCCCGCTGGTCCGTCTCGACCGCACAGTCGGCCTCAAGCGGCCCGGCCTCTACCGCCGCGCTGTCGGCACTGATGGCCCGCGTGAGGGTGGGGCCGCCATTGTCGCGCAAGGGACCGAGCACGGGATCACCGGTGACATTGTTCTCGAGCGGGGTTTGTAAGTCCTGGTCCGAGAAGCAGTTTGCACCGTGAACCAGGTTGAAACCCTCGGACGTCACATCACCCGTGCACTGACTTCCCGAAACGGGCGCACTGAGGATCGTGCCACTCACAACAACCGAACCTGCCGTGCCAGCGTTGTGGATGCTGCTTCCGTCGTTATCCGCCAGCGTCACGTGGATCACCGTCGCAGTGCTGGCACTGTAGATGCCGGCCCCGCTGCTGGCGGTGTTGCTGACGATGGTGCTGTTGGTGACCATCAACGTGCCGCTGTTGTAGACCGCGCCTCCGGTGATGGCGTGGCTGGCGTAGATGGTCACGCCCTCCAGGGTCAGATCGCCAGCGTTGTTGATCCCACCGCCCTGGTTGGCATCCCCGTGGCGGATGTTCAGGTGCTCAATGGTGACGGATGGCCCTGCGATGATGGTAAACACACTGCCGGGCGCCCCGTCGCCATCTGGCTCATCCAGAGCCGCCTGGACGATGCCCATGTGGGTGCCGGGCGTGGATTCCTCGGTGGCCGGCCCGCGGATGGTGACGGTCTTGCTCACCGTCACGGTTTCGGTCACCACGCCCGAGATAATGATGATATCCCCTGTTTGGGCTTTTTGGAGGGCGTCGTGCGCCGTCGTATGTGCACAGCGAAAACCGAATTCTCCGAAGTCAGGCTCCCCCCCATCCCAACCCTTCAGCAGTGGCGGGCCGCAGACGTAATGCTCCTCCGCCCCCAGCTCGACGGCGCCCGCATCACACTTCCACTCGCTTTCAACAACAGTAACCCCCTCCTGGCGAATGCCCCAGGCAGGCCTATCCTTGCCCCGTTGGTCCTTGGGGTCTAGACCGAGATTCTGAAAGGCGCTTTCACACACGCTCCTGGGCATGATGTCCACCACCGTTTCGCTCGGTGCGGGCCTGTGTGTCAGCGTCGGTCCACCATTATCGGCCAGGGGACCTAACTCAATAGTGACGTTTTCCTGGTCATCCGCACCATGCAGCTCACATGAGGAATCACTAGTCCGATTGTAGCCGCTAGCAGCGGACGTCAGCCCGTCACCGTCACAGTTGGGCCCATCCAGGGGATTAGCAATGATCGTGGCGAATAGCTCGACACTCCCCCCGTCGCTTTGGACATTGGCGCCACCTGATGAGACGGTGTTAAGCGCAATGGTGGTGAACTGAATGGACGTGTTCCCGCCACCACTGTGGATACCGCCACCCCCCTGTGCAGCGTCATTTGAGGAGATAGTGCTGTTGATGATCGTCAGCGTGCTGCTGGTCGCGATGCCGCCGCCGTAGACGGCTGAGTTCCCGGAGAGGGTGCTGTTGCCGACGGTCACGTCGCCCTGGTCGTTATTGATACCGCCGCCGTTGTTGTCGGCGGAGTTGTCGCTGACGGTGCTGTTGGTGACCGTCAGCGTGCCGCTGGTCGCGATGCCGCCGCCGTAGACGGCTGAGTTCCCGGAGAGGGTGCTGTTGCCGACGGTCACGTCGCCCTGGTCGTTATTGATACCGCCGCCGGCGTTGTCGGCGGAGTTGTCGCTGAGGGTGCTGTTGGTGACCGTCACCGTGCCCTCGGAGTTTTCGATGCCGCCACCGTTGTCACCGGAGGGGGTCTGCCCTCCGGTGATGGTCACATTGTCTACCGAAACGGCTTGGTCACTGTGAACGTGCAACACGCGGTCCAGCCCCTGGGCGTCAATGATGGTCGTGTCCCTGTCGTCACCGTTGATGGTGAGGTCACTGAGGATGTCCAGGTCACCTGTGGCATTGGCATCTTCGTTGACCCCGGCGATGGTAAGTGTGTAGGTGGCAGCAGGCAGGATGATGGTGTCGGCGCCATCACCGGGGAAGCAGCCGCCGAAACCCATGTCGGTGTTGGCCGCTTGCACGGCTTCGCGCAGCGAACAGGCGCTGCGGTTCTCGCCAAATTCGTCGGCGGTGGTCGTGACCTCCAGTTCGTCCGGGCTACGCGGTGTCTCAAACGCCCCGGTGTCGCAGCCGCCGTGCCGGGGCATGCCCCGCTGGTCAGTGAGTACGGGGTCGTCGTAGAGGTCGAGGCAAAAGCCGGCATCAATGGCCGGGCTTCCTTCCAACAGCGCCTGAGTGAAGGTGGGGCCGCCGTTGTCCTGCAGTGACGAGAGCACAGTGTCGAAAACATCAGCGGGGTCGACTGTCTGGTCGCCGGTGCCGTCGTGGGGGCAGCCCGTGCCATCCCCCACCAGGTTGTAGCCGTGGGAGGTGACCGAGAAGGCACAGTCATCGTTGGCGCTGGCGTCGTTGCCGGCGATGATGGTGCTCTTGACCCCAAAATTGCCAGACATTACGTAGATGCCGCCGCCGGAGCTGGCTGAGTTGCCGGAGAGGGTGCTGT
This sequence comes from Chloroflexota bacterium, assembly GCA_014383605.1. Next base: position 11,261 of record JACNHM010000291.1, on the reverse strand, counting down.
TGCTGACGCCCGCCGAGCTACTCTTGTTGAAGAAGCCGCCGCCTAGGTCAATGGCGTCGTTGTTGCTGACGGTGCTGTTCTTGACCGACAGCGAGCCACCCTCGTTGTTATAGATACCTCCGCCGCGGTAGCCGGCGGAGTTGTTACTGACACTGCTGTTGCTGACGCCCACCGAGCAGAAGTCGTAGCTGTAGATGCCGCCGCCGCTGCCTTCGGCGGAGTTGTTGCTGACGCTGCTGCTGGTGAGCGTCAGCCTGCAGCTCGTGTAGTTGTGGATGCCGCCGCCGCTGCCTTCGGCGGAGTTGCTGATGACGGTGCTGTGGTCGAGCGTCACCGTGCCCTTTTCGTTATAGATGCCGCCGCCGTTGCGTTCGGCGGAGTTGTTGCTGACCGTGCTGTTGTTGAGCGTCAACGTGCCGTCGGAGTTTTCGATGCCGCCACCGTTGCCTCCGGTGGAGTTGTCGCTGATAGTGCTGTTCGTGATCGTCACGTCACCCCGGAGGGTAACCCAGATACCTCCGCCGCGCCAGTCGGCGGAGTTGTTGCTGATGGTGCTGTTATTGAGCGTCACCGTGCTCCCAGGGTAGTTGTGGATGCCGCCGCCGCCGCCATTGGCGTGGTTGCTGCTGATGGTGCTGTTGTTGAGCGTCACCGTGCCCTTGTTGTAGATGCCGCCGCCGCACCATGCGGCGGTGTTGCTGATGATGGTGCTGTTGTTGAGCGTCACCGTGCCCCCGGAGTTTTCGATACCGCCACCGTCGTCAGGGGAGGGGGCCTGCCCTTCGGTCATGGTCACATTGTTTACCGAAACGGTTTGGCCGCTATGAACGTGCAACACGCGGTCTAGCCCTTGGGCGTCAATGATGGTCGTGTCCGTGTCGTCACCGTTGATGGTGAGGTCACTGAGGATATCCAGGTCACCTGTCGCGTTGGCATCTTCGGTGGCCCCAGCGATGGTAAGTGTGTAGGTGCCAGCAGGCAGGGTGATAGTGTCCGCACCACTGCCGGCCGGGCAGCCCCCGAAGGCGGTATCGGTGTTGGCCGCCTGGATCGCTTCGCGCAGTGAACAGCCCGCACCTGAACCAAATTCATCAGCGGTGGTGGTGACCGTGATGACGCTATCGGTTGAAGCGGCTTCCATCCGAGACCGGCCATCCTGGTCGCCGGCAGGGTTACCCCAAAGTGGTCCGCCATTCGCGGTCTGTGTGCCGCTGCCCGCGATCCTTGTTCTGGCGGCCCACGGCGCTTGTGACGCGCGCGATAGCACCTCGTCCTCCTCAGACGCCGTTACCTGGGGGGGCATCGCGGGAGGCCAAACGGAGTTTGGCACGCCATCCCCGTCGTCGGGCAGCAGCTTAGCCGCTGCCACGGGCGTGCCCGGCCCTGCCATCTCACCCGGCCCATCATCGTAGCCCAGCGCCGCCGGCGCCATGCTGCCGACGCTCGCCAGCGTCAAGCTCAGCGTCAGCGCTACCATCGCGAGATGTCGAATCCTCAGAATCCTGGAAGTCTTCATGCTTAAATCCTCCGTGGCTTTCGTGGTTGCATTTGTTTAGCGATTAGGTTTGGTTGCTGTCAACGAATGGAACAACGAATAAACGAATCTTACCTCAGCGATCAATTCTTTGCCACGAATTACACGAATTTTCACTAATTCTTATTTTTCGTGTTAATTCGTGCAACTTGTCCTGAGCCTAGTCGAAGGGTTCGTGGCAGATTCCTCACCTTGACCACTCTCCAATCTCCAACTTCCAACCTCCAACCTCCAACCTCAGTCATACGGCTGATCTTCCAACTCCTCAGCCATCAGCGCATGGCGGATGACGAAGTAGCCTTTCACCGTGATGTCGTTCTTGTGGATGCCCTTGATCACTTCTTTGTACAGGCCGCCCCAGGTCGCGCCGCCCCAGTCCACCTCGGCGGCCAGCTCTTCCACGTCCTCACCCGAATACGGCGGCAGCTCGGTCAGCTCCAACTGGATGCGTCGCCGGATCTCCGGGGCCTCCCACAGGTACGGGTCCACGGCGTCGAAATCAATCTCGTTGAACTTGACGTCCAGGTTGTCGTGATCCGGCTGGTACTTGTGCTTGAAGGGGTTCAGCGGGTCCTGGGGATCAATGGTGATGAAGAAGTCGAGCAGGCCCGACGTATCCCCGAAGTCCACCGTTCCGCTGCGGACGAGCGCCCCCTCGATGCTGAGGGCCGCCGAACTGACCCTCGGGCCGTCCTCCACCTCATAGTAGGGCAGCAACTCCGTGGTGCCATTCTCGTCTACACGGAGCAGAAGCCTGAAGGTGAAGTCACTGCCTTGCCCGTCCTCGAACCGCGTCGGCGCCCCGACCACGATCTCGCCGCAGGCGATCCCCTGGCCGGCCTCGCCCGCGCCGCCCTGTTCCTCAACGTAGATCACGTACTGGGATGAGCCACCCAGCAGTTGGTCGTCAACGTCATAACCCTGGTTGAGCGCAGCGCTGTTCAGTTCTGTCTCCAGGATGCCGTTCACCACCGGGTCGAGGTCTCGCCGCTTCTCCAGGCGATCAGCGCACACGCCGGTCCACAGCGAGGCATCGTAAGTGGTCACATAACCGAAGTTCAACTCGGGCTCGACGCGACTGTCCTCGGCGTCGTAGCGCGGGAAATCATCGTCTATCGTCCCGTCGTCGTACTCGATGCGCGTGACACCGTCATCATCAACGGTCACCTCCACCGGCCAGATGTTGGGCTCGGTAGCCGGCTCCGGCGCATCCATCTCCTCCACCGGCGGCGTCACGTCGAAGTCGTCGGTGTAGCCGGCTGGCGGCTGCTGATCGAGTGTCAGCGCATAGGTATCCGGGTCCAGCCCTTCGAACAGGTAGGATCCATCATCAGCCGTCACCGTATGGGTCGTCACCGCGCCCGACTCCAGCGTCACGGTCACGCCCTCGAAGGCCCCATCGGACGCGTCCGGCTGGCCGTTCTGGTTCGTGTCTTCGTATACGTAGCCGCTAATGTACGGCGCGGTCCCCGTGATCACCTGCGGGACTACCGTGTCTTCTAGCTCTGGGAATGCCAACGTGACCGTCATCGCCACCGACGCCGTGTCGCCCGAAGGGATCTCGGTCAGCTCGGCCGCCCCGCGGATCCCCGATTCGTCGCGCTGCCGCAGCTCGATGGTCAGCGCGCCGCTCACGACGTTGGTAGCGCCCAGGCGGGCCTGGCTCACGTCGTTGACGACCACGTCCCCGATCCACAGCCCGGCCAGCGAGCCGCTCTCCGCCGACAGCGGGATCAGCCACCGCGTCCCCAGATCGGCCGAGAAGAGCTGAAGAAGCGCCGCCCCATCGCCCGCCTGCTCAGTGGAGAGCACCACGAATTCCAGTCGCTCCGCGTCGCCGGCGGCCAGTGTGATCTCGACCATGTTCGCCCTGAGATCCACCTGGGTCTCGGGGTCGGTCGTTTCATCCACATATCGAAGCGCCACCGCAGCATTGGCCCCATCTACGAGCGCCACGGTCACCGTTGCATCACTGGAGGATAGATTCTCGATGGTCAGGGACTGCTTTCCCCCACCCCAGCCACGCGAGAACTGCAGTTCGTCCAGGACGCCGTCCACGATGTTCAGCGGTGCGGTGTAGTCATCTGGCGCGTCTGGGTCCTGATCGTCGTAGTACACCAGGTACGCCTGGCTGTGATTCAGCACATCACCGGGTGAGAGTGACACACCCCAGCGGCCGTCGCTGCCCAGCGCACGCACCTCGGTGATGGGCGACGGGCCGTTTTGCAGAGCCTGGAAGAACGTCCCTACCGTTGGGGGCGCATCGGGATCAATGGGGAAGCCGGCCAGGTTGTACGACCCTTTGAGCCACAGGTGGTTGCGGGCCACCGGCGTACCCGACACCGTCAGTTCCACATCGCCGGCATCGTCCTTCAGCTTCACCAGGTAGCCCGTGTTGGCGTGCAGGCTCAGCAGGTCGGTCAGGAACTCGCGCGACAGGTCGTCCGGGCCCAGGCTCGTCTCGGGGAAATAGCGCTTCCAGCCGGGCTCGTCCCACAGTCCCTCGGCGGGATCAATGATGTAATCCATCGTGGACTGCGGCACGTTCCACTTCCAGACGCTCTCCAGGCAGGCATCGCAGGCCAGGGCGCCAAAGACCGCCTCAATGGTGGACTGCTCGTAAAGGGCAGCGCTGTACACCTTGAGCACGCTCTCTCCGTTTTCGACTTCTTTGAAAACGGCGTACGAAATCATCTCCCCGTCATCGGATATCAGCCAATAGTCGTCCTCTGGCTTGGTCACCGAGATGCGGTCAGAGAGTGTGATCCCGTTGTTGTCGAACGTCTGTCGAAGGGCGTCCGGCAGGTTGCCCGCATCTAGATCGCTCTCGAGCTGGGACGACCACCCTGCGCTGAACAACAACCCGACGCCAACCAGGGGAGAGGAGTTGCTTGGCTCAACCTCCAGGTAGATGGTGTTCCAGCCGGCCTGCAGCGTGAAGGTCTGCGTGACCACCTGGCCGGCGGAGGCGAGGCTGGCCATCGCCAGGTGATTGCCAGCCAGCGGGACAACACGCGGCGTCGCAGGCAGGGCGCGGTCTGACGCTGGCGCAGCCACGCCCGTCAACTGGCGGTTGGCGCGGTCTAACCTTGGCGCAACCAGGTCCGTCAACTGGCGCAGGACGCCTCTTGCTCCTTCGGCCTGTCCGGCCGAGGCTCGGAGAAAAAAGAAGGCCATCATCGCCGTCACGAGAACGATGCTTAGCTTGACTGTCCTGTGTTTGTTCATTGTGTGTCCTCCTTTATTTGGAAACTAGACATTGGTCCTCTATGGAGAACAGCGCTCTCCCCATTGAGCTGCCACTTGCATGACGTCGGCGATGTCAATATCATCGTCGCCATCGAGGTCGCAGTGGGCATCGTAACATTCATCCCCAAGGTGGCAGCTCCATTTGCTGGCCACCATCATGACATCGGTCACGTCCACGTCGCCGTCGCTGTCCAGGTCACCCACGCAGGCGGTCACGACCGAGACTTGCCCGTTCTCCGCCGACACGCTGATGGGAATCGTACCCGAGTCGCTGAAGGTCAAGACCTCCACCTCTAGCGTGGTGACGGTCCCGACATCAGGCTCCCCGACCACCGCCCAGGTGATATCGGCCAGGTTGAGCGGGGCCTCCTCCACTGCGCTCAGCCCCTCCAGTGAGACCACGTTGAAGCGCACCGCATCGGGCAGGCCGTCGTCGTCGCGATCAAACTGCGGGTTGCACAGTCCGAGGTCGAACGCGGGGTCGCGCTGGCACCCGGCGACCCGGAGCACAGCCGGGTCGTGGCCGACCATGACCGTCGCCGCGCCCAGGTTCTGTACCCCGATGGCCTCGACCGGCAGCGTGATGGTTCCTTCGTCTTGCAGGATCACCCCGCTGCCCGCGCGGACCACCGCACCGTCAATCGCCATGCGAGAAGCGTCGGCGGTGGAGGGTTGCCACAGGGTATCTACCCCTGCGAGCAATAGCAACGCCAGGCCAATCCCATGCGCGATCTGCACCAAGCTGCGCAACTGTGGACGATCATTCTGATTGAACACTGAATACCCGCCATCCTGTAACACGTAACTTATCACCTGCCCTGCACTGACTTACGGCCACGCGTCCCGCCAGTTCTGGGCGAGGGCCATGACGTCCTGAACATCAATGATGCCGTCGGGAACCAAGTCGTAGTGTTCGTTGCCGCCGCTGGCGGGCTGGCCCCAGTGTGCGACCACTGCCATGATGTGATGCACCCTCACGCAGGCGGTCCCGACCATGACCTGCCCGTTCTCCGCCGACACGCTGATGGGAATCGCAAGCGGGTCAGTGAAGGTTGGGACCTCCACCTCCAGCGTGCTGGTGACCCCCAGATCAGGTTCCCCGACCACCGCCCACGTGATGTCGGCCAGGTTAAGCGGGGACCCCTCCGCTGCACTCAGCCCCTCTGGCTCCATCGAGCCCACGGCGAATTTCACCGCATCGAGCACGCCGTCGTCGTCGCGATCGCACTCCGTGCACTGCGGGATGCAAAGTCCGACATCGAACGCGGGGTTGCGCTGACACCCGGCGACCTGGAGCACGGCCGGGTCATAGCCTACCATGACCGTCGCCGCCATGAGGTTCTGCACCTCGATGGCATCAACCGGCAGCGTGACGGTTCCCCCGTCTTGCAGGATCACCCCACTGCCGGCACGGACCACCGCACCGGCGGAGGTCTCGGCAGCGAAATCGCCCGTATTGGCGATGGGGGATGTCGGCTCTTGGGCCGCAGTCATGGTCACTGAAATCAGCACCGCTGCGAGCAGCAGCAACGCCGGCACAAGCGCACGTGAATGCTTCATGGGTCTCTTTTCATGCATCTCTGCTTAGACATCTCGTCCAATACCCAGCCAGCCACGCGAGGACTCAGGACAGTTCCGCCCTGGCTAACAGTGTGGATGGCCTGGACGATCTCATCCAGGTCGGTCGGATCAACCGGCTGGCCATGTCCTTGGACCAGGTAACCTTGGGCGCCGTGGCGGAACGCTTCCAGCGCTAGACGCTCCTGGCTGTCGGCGCTCAGCACGACGATCTTGCTGTGGGGATACAGCTCGCCAATGCGGGCCATGGCTTGCCAATCGTCCTCCATTTCACCTGGTGGGGGCGCGTTGTTTATGCTCCACAAAATCACCTCAGGCTGAAGTTCCTGGGCCAGATCCATGGCCTGCTGCCCTGCTTTCGCCTCGCCCACAGTCGTCATGCCGTCCGCATCGTCAAGTAACCTGCGCGTTGCCTGGCAGAACAGAGAGTTACTGTTCACGATAAGGACTCTGATTGAACGATTCATGTCCCCTCTTCGACTATTTTGATCGCCGAGGTCTCTCTTGATCGCTGAGGTCTCTTTATGATCGCCGAGGTCTCTCTTGATCGCCGAGGTCTCTTTTGATCGCCGAGGTCTCTGACCGAGGCGGAGGGGGCTCGGTCGGAGACCTTCGCCCATCAAGGGAGACCTTCGCCCATCGAGGGAGACCTTCGCCCATCGTAAGGAATGAGAAACCCTGAATCTATTATGGCACAAAACCGCCGGTTTGATAAGAGCAGAAATTACCGACTTCTAAAGAAAAAAATACCCCCTGACCAGGTAATTTCTTACCGGAACAAGGGGTGCTTGTCTACTTGTGCCAGGAGGCGGTCGGAGACCGGCCACAACGGCAAGCCTCTACCCCTCCTGATCTAGTTTCGCCCACCCACGGCGCAGGGCGAGCAGCGCGGCCTGGGTGCGATTGTTGACCTGCAGTTTCTGGTAGATTTCACTCAGCCGGTTGGCAACGGTTCTTTCTGAAATGGCAAGTCGTTGGGCGATGGTCCTGTTGTTCTCTCCCTGTGCCACCAACAGCAGCACGTCCATTTCTCCCTGGGTCAACCTTTCCCCCTTCTCTGCCTCAGAAGGGGGTTGATTGAGGCGGCGAAACTCCTCAATCAGTCGGGTCGCCAGACCAGGGTCAATCAGCGCCTCGCCTCGATGAACGGCTCGCACGGCCTCTACAAATTCCTGCTCGTCAATGTCCTTTAGCAGGTAGCCCCGCGCGCCGGCCTTGATAGCCTCGAAAACATAGCTCTCCTGCCGGTACATCGTGAGGATGATCACCCTTACCGAGGGAGCGTATTCAGCGATGAAACCAGTCGCCTGCACGCCATCCAATACGGGCATCCGGATGTCCATCAAAACGACATCGGGCTTCAATTGCCGCGCCAGGTCTACGACCTCTTGCCCATTGGCCGCTTCCCCCACCACCTCGAACCTGCCCATCGTCTCACAAATCCCACGCAAGCCCTGGCGAAAAAGCCGATGGTCGTCAGCGATCAACACTCGGATGGGTGACATGTGAACCTCCAATAGCCGCGTTATGGCATGGGCAGGACAACACGAATCTCTGTCCCGCTGCCCGGTTGACTTCGCAACTCGAATGTTCCCTTCAGATCCACTACTCGCTCGCGCATCTGCTTCAGTCCCAGATGCCCCTCTCGAACAGCCTGATCCAGGTCCACCGTGTCGAAGCCCCTGCCATTATCCCGTATTCTCAAACTTACCTCATCGGCCGCTTCCAGGTGCAACTCGACCGAGACTTTGCCGGCATGGGCGTGTTTGCCCACGTTGTTCAGCGCTTCCTGGACGATGCGGAAAAGCACGGGTTCCAAGTGGGGAAGCAAGCGCTCCTCTGGCCCTGAAGTGCGCAGGTCAATGCGCAACTGGTGCTGTTCCCCAAACTCGTCGAGAAACCGATTGAGGGCCGGGTAAAAGCCCAGTTCATCCAGGGCCACCGGCCGCAGTGCGAAAACAGAGCGTCGTACCTCACGAATGTTTTCGCTTAGAAGCTCCCGCATGGCGTCCAGTTCAGCGCGCATCTGGGCCGGGTTTTGGCCTATCAAATCATACCATAACCGCGTTCTCAAGCGCAGCGCGCCCAGGTCCTGGGCCAGTCCGTCGTGGATTTCGCGCGCGATGCGGCGGCGCTCTTCGACGATAGCTTCCTCTTCGGAACGACGCTCCTTTTCCATCGTGATGTCCTCGACAGTGAGGATAACCCGGCTCAGACCTGAATTTCGTTCCGATGCGGCGCTGATGCGGACGGGAAAGGCCGACCCGTCGCGGCGCAGGTTAACCGATTCTACAGTGATGGGGCTGCCGGCCCTCACCGCTTCCACCATCCGCGCCAGCTTTGGTGTGGCCTCGGGGGGGATGATTCTGTCTATCGGAGCGGACACGAACTCCTCGGATGACCAGCCATAGACCTGCTCGGCCTGGCGACTGGCCTGCAGGATGGTGGGCGGCGTTTGCGTGAGATCTACCTCAAAGATGCACAGCGGCACATGCTCGAACAGATTGCGGAAGCGCTCCTGACTCTCTCGCAGCGCCTCCGCTGCTCGCTGACGCTTTTCTATTACCTGCTCCAGTTGCTCGTTCGCCTGCACCAGTTCGGCCGTACGTCCCTCTACCCGCCGCTCCAACTCGTCGTGGGCTTTTTGCAGCGCCTCCTCCGCACGTTTGCGCTCGGTGATGTCGCGTATAGACTCGATGATTCCCTTAAAAGCGCCGTCCTCCCCCCATAATGGCGAAGCGACGATCTCGACGAGTCGCCGCTCTCCGTCTGCCTGGTAGTGTTCGTGCACCACCGTGACCGGCTGGCCAGACTCGCGTACCTGTTCCAGTGGGCAAGGGTGTTCTACTCCGTTGCAAGGTGTCTCGCGTTGGTGAAGAATCTGATAGCATGACAAGGATTCTAGTGCCCCGACGCCTCCAGACGAAAACTGGCGCGCGGCTCGATTCATCAGCTCTACCCGATAATCTGCGCCTATCACCATGATTGGCTCGGCCACGCCATCAATGATCGCTTGCGAAAACGCCTGTGCTGCTTTCAGTGCCTTCTCCTGGCCAGCGCAACCCCCAGAGCAGTGAGCGAAACCAGCGCTGCCAGCCCCAGGGCCTGTCCTGAGCCAAGCTTGCCCTGAGCCCAGTCGAAGGGTCGAAGGGCCAACAGCTCCAGCCTGTTCACCGGCACAATGACCCCGCCAACGACGACAGGTTCACAGGCGTCGCCTCGGCCGTCGCCATCGCTGTCCGCCTGGTCGGGGTTATAGGTGGTGGGGCAGTTGTCGTCAGCGTCGAGCACTCCATCGTTGTCATCGTCAGGGTCGCAGGCGTTACCCATACCATCGCCGTCACTGTCGGTTTGATCAGGGTTTGGCGCCAAGGGACAGTTGTCCCCGCTGTCGAAAACGCCGTCGCTGTCACTGTCAGGTACCCCCAGGTCAACCTCCCACTTGTCGCCGTTGCTGGTCCAGATGGGGTCATCCGGCCCCAGTGCCACCGCCGGCAGACCGTTGATGGTGAAGCTGATGACGTCCCCCTGCTCGGCACCCTCGTCTACCGGGTCGGGGGTGGGAGGTGGCGGTTTCTCGTCGCCATAGCAGGGCATGAGGCCGTATTTACCTTCTTCGCCGACGGTGAACTCACCGCATTGCACGCCATCAGGATCAAAGGCTGCGATCACGGCACCCACCGGGACGGGCTCACCGAGAAAGGTGGTGTTGGCGCTGAAGAAGTTGACCCACTCAGGTCCGGGGTCGCCCTTGACCTGGATCGAACTGTAAGCCAGCGTCAAGGCCAGCACGAGCAGGCCGATGAGTCCGATTGTCCGTGCTACAGTGCGCGTTTTCATGTCATGTTCCTCCCACAGGGTGTTACGATGTACGTATATGTTCACCTTATGCTCGCAGCGGATCCTAGCCCGCTGCTCCATCTGGATTATTCTAGCATGTCCACGGGTTTCTGTCAAGGATGATTTGGAGCTCGCTTCAAAAACTCCTTCTATCTATTTCCCTTTCTTACCAGAGGCAGGTACAGTTGCCACAGGTCTACTTTCCCCAGCGGCCTCCACTGGCGGTCACCGTGCGCCGTCCACGTTCCCTTACCTAGCATCTGGCCATCCACCACCAACTGGATGACGTCACCGGGCTGGGCGCCCTCATCCTCGAGTGTGGTCGGATCGTCGCCGTAGCAGGCCAGCAGGCCATACTGCCCTTCGGTGGTGACCACCGTGGCCCCGCACACCACGCCGTCGGGGTCCAACGCCAGCACTGTGGCTCCCACAGGCAGCGGTGCCCCGCCCGATGCGTGCGCCGTACCGTAGAAGTTCACCCAGGTGTGGGTGGGGGTCACGCCGGCGCTGCGCTCCGCCTGGCGGATATTGGATATTGGGTATTGGATATTGGGTGCTGGGGACCGAGAATATCCAATATCCAATATCTGATCTCCTGTTGCGGGATAGGTCAGCGTGCCCGCCTGGGCCATCTTGATCCAGTAGCCGAACAGGGTCTCCATTTCATGCAGGGTATTGAAACTGGGGTCTATGTCGGGATAGTACGACAGCGCGCCCTGGTCGTAGCCCAGTACGGCGGTGTACTGCCTGTCAATGCTTTGCAGGGCGTCAGCGACCGCCAGCGGCTGGCGCGGTAGATAGCTCACCAGGTTCCAGTCGACGTCCAGCTCGATAGCCCGGTCCTCAGTCAACTTCTCCCCCACGACCCGCAGCGTGGCCACCGCCTCCCTTTCGTCCTCATCGTCGTCAGCAGACTGATCACTGATTACTGACCCTTCGACTGGGCTCAGGGCAGGTAACTGATCACTGATTACTGTCTTGATCCAGTAGCCATGCTCCGCATCTATCTCCTTCAGCGTGTTCACCTCCGGCGGCAAATCCGGATAGTACGACTGGGCGC
>JACNHM010000437.1 GCA_014383605.1 Chloroflexota bacterium | reverse complement strand
CGCCCAGCCCAGCGTACTTGCTTCGCTCCAATTCCAGGTGCCGCAAGTCGCTGCGGGCCCGCTCCAGTTGCCGCTGCACCTCGTCGTACCCACTCATCCCCTATCCCTTATCCCCTGCGGTGACCAATCTACCAATTTCCCAGTTTCCCAACCCCCCATCGCCTCGGTCGGGAGATCTTCGGCGAACGATGAGCTGACCAATCTACCGATCTACCAGTTTCCCAATCTACCAGTCTACTTCAACCCCCCGCTGACCTTCATCCCCCGCTCCGCCAGCAGCTCGCGCAGCGTCTCCAGCTTTTCCTCGTCCACCACGGCCAGCGCTTTGCGCGCACTGGGTTTGAAAGCGGAAAGGTACGGGGCCACCTCTGGATCGGCGAACAGCTCGATCAGTGTGTCCTGATCTTTGACCTGTAGCAGCGTCAGGGAAGAGAGCGCTGCGTCGCCGAAGTGATGCCCCCAGGCTTTGATGCGCAGCACCAGCCGTTGGGGCAGCGACCCTCGGTGCAGCTTCTTCAGTTCCTGCAAGAGAGAGGGCACGTCCTTGAAATGGTGGCGAAGCGCTGCTCCTACCGATGTCTCCGTGATGTGGTACACACCATCGGAGGGCTCGGCCAGGCGGTCCAGGCGGCCCTGCAGATACAGACTGGGCACGGCGTGCACGAGACGTAATGACCCTTCCTCGTCCGCGAACACCACGTTCACGTCGGCATCAGGCCGCTCGCTGGAGACGGCGGGCAAAACGCCCCGTCCCAGCAGACGAGTCAACACGTCGGCAGCCTTGCCCTTTTTGACCACCGCCACCGTGGGCGAGGCGCGGTCGGAAAGATGGCGGGCCAGTTCTTCGTCAGCCAAAAGCTCATCCAGCATGTCCGGGCTGGCCGCCTGGCACAACGAGACGTGATCGCGGAAGACAATGCGCTCGTGCAGCGCCCGCCACTCCTGCAGGGAACGGAGCACGTTCTGCGGCACCTCGACCCCTGCTTCCTCCGCCAGCAACCGCAGGATGGCTTGGGTTCCATAGCCCGCCTGCTGGGCGCGGTAGACCGAATCCTGCGAGAGATGGTATTCGAACGCCCCCCGCTCGGCCTTGACGCGGTCGGCGAAGATCTCCAGACGGGTCAGAAGGGCCAGGGGCACCGGCCCCAAGGTGAGAATCTGAAAATTGGGCTGCACGATGAGCCGGCCCTGATCCGCTGGCGCGGCTGCGGGCGAAGTCGTGCCCAAAGCGAGGGATCCCTCCCGCGTGATACGGAAGCTGACTGGCTGTCCTTCCTTCATCCCTACGTCCACGATGCCCAGCCAGAGCAGCGGGCCGCTCAGCGCCGTGTCCACGAAGCTCCTTTCGAGTTGCATAAGTTTCTCGGCCATGTTCTCGTTGCGGCCGTACCAGGAGCCGCCGATGTAGCCGGAACGCTGGCTCAACACACGGTTGCGGTCCTTGATCAAGAAGTCGGGATCGGTGACCGACAGCCGGCTCAGCAGCAGCCTTGCCGAGAGCCATTGGCCCGCCGGCAGCGTGCGCAGGAAGTTCAGGAGACCGCTGCGGCCGCGCCGCCGGTCGGCCATGTTGGCCAGAGACGGGTCATGAACCTCATTCCAGCGGCTGCTCTCCTCCCAGGCTGACAGGCAAAGCGATAACTGCTCCGCAGCGGAACAAGACCAGAAGTCAGGCACCTGCAGGATGCTGCCCTTGGGGACCAATCGCCGCCCCCTGGGCGTGGCCAATTCCAGATCTTCCAGCAGGACCCGCAGGAAGAAAAGCCGGCCAGTATCCGTCTCGCTCGTCGCCTCGGCCAGCCGGGGGTCCGGTTCGATCAAGGTGTTGTTGATGCGCTTGAGGTCACGCTTGCCCACCGTGCCGGCCTGGATGAACGTGACCTCGTTCTGGCGCAGATCGAGCCAGTAGAGCAGGAGATCGCGCAGGAAGATGTCGGGAGCAGTGGCGTGCAGTTCGCCGATCTCGGCCGCGTCCATCTCCAGGGAAGGCTGGGCGGGCTCGGGCAGAAAGGAACGTATCGCTGGCGGGACGTAGATCACCGATCCGGGGATGAGATTGCTCTTGTGTGTCACACTCCCGTAGGCCACAGTGGGGAATTTGGTGAACGCCAGGCCGTGCAGCGTCAGCCGGGCCATGACGTCATTGAAGAGGCGGGAATCCGCTCGAGGCGGCGCGTTGCTGCCATACGATTCGCGCCAGTAATCCCCCCTGCGTTTCTGCGCCGGCTGCTCAGTGGCCAGCCCATCCCGCACCACTTCTTGACGAAAAGTGCTGGTATCCGCCTCGCCGCCGCGCAGCAGCAACCGATCCAGCACCGCCCTGTCCATCTCCGACAGCTTCGCCAGCGACGCCCTGACGCGCTCTCCGGTGAATAACTGCCTGCGCATCAGGGGTACCAGTTTCGCTTTGCGCAGCTTCTTCCCCTTCTCATCGCAGACGTCCAGACCGCTGTGCGCGGCGATCTCTGCCAGAGTATGGAAGTTGTAGCCTTCCAGAAGGTTGCTCAGCTCATCACTCATGTTTACCCCATCTTCGGCGTATAGCCCTTGCCCACCAGCTCATCCATCAACGGCCCCATCGAGGAGCGGGGGATGATGGCCAGGCGGGGCGAGATCTCGGCGACGATGTGCTGCGCCAGCGACGTCCCCACCTTCAACTCCCGCAGGGCGACGTCATCGGCGAACTCGATGACCGTCAGGTTCTCGTAGAGTCGCACGCGGCCGTAGCTGGCCCACCAATCCGTCAACCTCTCCTGCATGGCTTCGGGCAGCGGGACGGCCAGGTGCTCCTCCCAATCACGCAACAGATCCTCCAACGACAGGCCGCTTTCGAAAGCCTCATGCACGACTTCCCTGCTCAGTCGGTAGACGAAGCGCTGTGGCGTAGGCTCCTCCAAATTGCCGATGTGACCCAGCAGGCTGTGGGCCATGCCGCCGATGCCACTGGGCCGTACGGTAATGGTCATCTCCGCCGCGTCCACGGAGACGGCATCCTCTGGAATGGTGGCGGCGAAGGCCTCTGCCGCCACCACGGGTGCCCGATCCCACAGGAGGTCAGCCAAACCCAGGGGACGGAAAGCCACCAACTCGCCGTGGCGACGGCACAGGTCCACTAAACTCAGCCAATGCAGCGGCCCCTGGACAATGGCCTGCACGAAGTTCCCCTGGGCCAGGTTCCATTGCTCAGCATCCTTTCCATCGAGCAGCTTGCCGGTGATATCCGAAACAGCCCACCAGCGGGCTTTGCCGCGATGCGCGGTGCTGATCGAGGGAGGGATATCCGAGAAATCGTTCCACACGCTGCGCAGCGGCTCCACAATCTCGGTGAGGTCAACCCATGCCCTGTCGGGCAGACAACCGCAGGCGCGCAGCACCAGGTTGCGGGCGCGGGCCAACTCCGCTCGCAGATCCGCCGGCTTGAAGGAGATGTCACGGGCCGAGCGACGCAACGCCAGCCGTCCTGCATGCCGCTGCACGCTGTTGATCTCGCTCCAGCCTTCCAAACGAAAGTAGGTTCGGGCCAGCAGGGCCTGTTGCTCTGCTTCGGAATGGCGCAGGAATCGGTACATGCGATCCTGTTGCACCGTCACTGGGCTGCCGGGAGCCACCAGGCCCATCTCCAACAGCAGGTGATAGATGAAATCCACCCTCTCTGGCTCGCCGCCACAGAGAGGGGTGAGCGCTTGCACAGCTTCGTCGGCGAGAGCAGACGGCGCTGGTGGAATGGTCAGCGCCGCCTCAGGGCCATAGCTCCAGGAGTATTGCCCCTGGAGCTGCGCCAGCTCGACCGGAACGTAGTCCCAGTCCTCGAGGATCTTGTGAAAACGCTCCATGCGCGGGCGGGGCCTGGGCGGGCGCAGATGCACCGCGTACCGTTCCATATGCTGCCAGACTCGATGCAGCGCCGCCAACAGCGCATACGGGGGCGAGACGGCGACCTCCCCGGCAGGGATGCCCACTTCTTTGACTTCGGCCAGTGGCGGCAAGATGGAGCGAACGGCCGCAGGAAGTTGGTGGCGCGGCCCATAGACGTATTTGTCCTGTACCCAAAAGGTGCCTTCGATGGCCATCAAGAATCCTTGGCCGGCGAGCGAAGACAGCCAGGCCGATGCGTCCTTACGTGGCACCTGCAGGATGGAGGTCACGTCATCGCCTGTCAGTCCGCTCCCACTGTCCAGCAGCAAGACAGCCTGCAGGGTCTTGCGTTCAGCCAGAGAAAGGCGTGCCGTGGCGCTGGCCGTCTCCGTCGCCTCCGCCAGACGAGCAGCGAGCGCGCTGGTGAGGTCTGCTTTGCGCGTGCCGCGGATGCGCCAGCCGCGCCGCTTGATGATGTCCCGCAGTTGTTGCATCTTGAGCCCCGGCAGAATCTCGCCCAGTTCACGCTGCATCCGGGTGCGACGGGCTTCGAATCCCTCGCTGAGCCACCAGGAAGCCTTCGGTTCACCTGGTGGTGGCGGAGCCTCCTGCGTTTCCAGCTCGACCTCCTCAGGTTTCGCTCCCACCAGGTTGAACTGGTGCGGCTGGTGTATCCAGCTCAGCAACACCGCTCCGATGTGTTTGCAGTAGCCGCCCCAGTCGTAGGGGCAGGAGCACGTGCCATCCACGCGGCCATCAGCCACCTCGACTTCCACGTCGTAGAGACGGCTGCCCCGCACCTTGGCCAGGAGCGTCGTCCCCAGACGACGAGCATCGCGCACGCGACCGGTACGGAAATAGCTGCGCGCCCGGCTCCATGAGCGAGTGATGAAAAGTGCGGTGATGTCGCTTTCGGTTAGGCTTTCCAAGGTTCGCATGTCTGCTCCGGAATCAGGTATCAGTGATTAGGTATCAGCGATCAGGGCGCAGTACTTTGGCGCCAAACTCTTCCTGTCCCTGGTGCTGGCGACGGAT
Organism: Chloroflexota bacterium; assembly: GCA_014383605.1. The sequence continues at coordinate 2,498 of JACNHM010000437.1, read as the reverse complement.
GAAGGCGATGTAGCCATTGAGAGAGCGTTGCGCCTCCGCTTCGGTGGAGTGCGCCCAGTCGCGTTGCTCCATCGTGGTGTAGCCTGCAATGTGAGCAGTGGTGAAAGCACTGCGCGTCTCGGTGAGAGAACCGCGTGCCATGTAGAAGAACCGCAACTTGTCCAGATAGTGATACCTCCCGTATCCCTCCGCAATATTCAGTACTGCGCTGAGAGCGGCTCTTCGCAGTTGCGAGGCCATGTTATACTTCTCGTAATCTGGCATGGCTGCGACGAGCTTGTAGGCCGCCTTAAACAACTCCAGTGCCAATTGATAACAGCGCAGCCCTTCTACACCTTTAACGCTCTCCGCCCCTTGACCCTGTTTGGTCGCCATTTTATCCTCCCCTGCTCCCTGATCCCCGGTCACTGATCACTGATCCCTGGTTTGTATCCCTCCACCTCATCCCCATAGAGGATGAAATAGCGGTATCCCTGCTCAGTGAGGAAAAGCTGGCGGTTGGCAGCGAACTCCTGATCCCTGGTGTCACGACTGACGATGGTGTAGAAGTGAGCCAGTTGCCCTTCCTGCTTGGGACGCAAGATGCGGCCCAGCCGCTGTGCCTCCTCCTGACGAGAACCGAAGGTGCCGGAGATCTGGATGGCCACGTTGGCGTCGGGTAGGTCCAGGGCGAAGTTGGCCACCTTGGAGACGATAAGGGTGTTCAGTTCGCCGTGGCGAAACTGATCGAACAGCTTCTCCCGCTCCCGAATGGAGGTCTTGCCGGTGATGATGGGAATGTCGCCGTAGCGCTCAGCGACGGTCCGGAGCTGGTCCAGATACATGCCCATGATGAGGACGTTGTCCTCCTTGTGCTTGACCATCAGTTGATCCAGGATCGCCAGCTTGCGCGGGTTCTCGGCGGCGAGGCGATACTTGCTCCGCTCTTCGGCGACGGCGTAGGCCAGGCGGTCTTCGTCAGGCATGGTCACGCGTATCTCGCAGCAGTCGGCGCTGGCAATCCAACCCTGCTTCTCCAGATCCTTCCAGGGCACATCGTACTTCTTGGGGCCAATGAGGGAAAAGACGTCAGTCTCCCGGCCGTCTTCCCGCACCAGCGTGGCCGTCAGTCCCAAGCGACGACGAGCCTGAATCTCAGCCGTGACGCGGAAGACAGGAGCCGGCAGCAAATGCACTTCGTCGTAGATGATCAGCCCCCAATCCCGTTCATCGAACAGAGCGAAATGGGGAAACTCCTCTCCCGGTGGCGTGCTGCCCTTCTTGCGCCGCGGGCGATAGGTCATGATCTGGTAGGTGGTGATGGTCACAGGCCGGATCTCTTTACGCAGCCCCGAATACTCACCAATCATCTCCTCGGTCAGCGAGGTTTTGTCTAGCAGTTCGGCGATCCACTGGCGCACGGCGACGGTGTGGGGCGATAGGATCAGGGTGTTGCACTGCAGTTGCTCCATGATCCCCATGCCGACCATGGTTTTGCCCGCGCCGCAGGGCAGGACGACGACGCCGCTGCCGCCGTGAGCCGCGCCACCAGCGTGGAAGATGTCCACGGCCTCTTGCTGGTAGTGACGCAGAGCGAATGGCTCGCCGCCCTTGCTCATCGGACGCAAGAAGAATCGCAGCAGCGCGCCGGTGACGTAGCCCGCCAGGTCTTCGGCTGGATAGCCGATCAGGGTCAGTGCTTGCTTGATGTGCCCGCGACGAGCCGGATTCACCACCAGCGTACGAGAGTCTCGCTGAGCGAAGATGTAGGGGATCAATCGCTTGTGGCGCACCAATTCGGCGATGAGCGGCACGTCATCGGAAACCAACAGCAGTTGGCCATCTTCTCGGATCAGCTTGACCCGCCCGTAGCGGGAGATGTAATCCAGGATGTCTACACGGACGTTGTCGGGCAGCGGATATTTGCTGTAGTCCGACAATCCCTGGACGATGGCCGCGGCGGAGGTACCGGTGGCCGCGGCGTTCCAGAGGGAGAGCGGAGTGATGCGGTAGGTGTGGACGTACTCCGGACTCTTCTCCAGCTCGGCGAAGCGGGCCAGGGCATCGCGGGCCTGTTCGTAGAGGGGGTTGTCTACTTCCAGGAGGATTGTCTTGTCCCCCTGGACGATCAGCGGATTCTGTGGGTTGTAAGCCATGCTAAATACTCCCGGACAGGTTTGCAACCCAACATTCTACATTACATGAAAAAACCTGTCAAAAATGGCCTGCCGGAAAACCGGGGATTGGCAGTTGGCAGATTGGTGGACCGAGCGGCAGTCCATCAATCTACCCGTATACCCTCATCCCCTATCCCTCGTCCATCTCCCATCCATCATCATCCTCAATCCACTCATCATCCCCCGTGTCCTCGTCGCCTGCCTCCACCGGCTCGATGAGGGCGCGGGCTTCCTCCTCGAATTCCCGCGGCACCTGCACCTTCACCTCGCCCAGGCCGTCTATGAAGATGCCGATGACCGGCCCGGCCGATTCGTAGCTCAGCAGCGCGGGGATGCCCGCCG
>JACNHM010000435.1 GCA_014383605.1 Chloroflexota bacterium | reverse complement strand
AGGCAGGGAGAAAGATGCAAGAGGCAAGAAACAGGATGACGGAGTTGCTTTACCAGACGGATAGCTACCTGCGAGAATTCGAAGCCACGGTGGTGGCCGTGGAGGGGGCGCAGGCGGCTTTGGATCGCACGGCCTTCTACCCCGGCGGCGGCGGGCAGCCCGCCGATCAGGGGCATCTGCTCTGGGAGGGCGGCGCGGCGCGGGTGCTCAAAGCCAAGAAGCAGGGCGACCTGGTCTGGCACAAGCTGGACGCTGACCCGCCGCCCGTGGGCACCAAGGTGTTGGGCGCGTTGGACTGGGAGCACCGCTACCGGCTCATGCGCATCCACACGGCGCTGCACATCCTCTGCGGCGTCATCTGGCGGGACTACGGCGCGCAGGTGACCGGCGGCAACATGGAGCCGGGTCAGGCGCGCATGGACTTCGAGTTCGAGACCATGCAGCGGGAGCTGGTGGACGAGATCGAACGGAAGATCAACGCCGAGGTGGCCGCCGCCCGCCCCGTGCGGGTGAACATCCTGCCCCGCGAGGAGGCCTTCCAGATACCCGACCTGATCCGCACCAAGATCAACCTGCTGCCGCCGCAGATCAGCGAAGTGCGCACCGTGGAGATCGTCGGGTTGGACCTGCAGGCCGACGGCGGCACGCACGTGGCCAACACGTCGGAGGTTGGTTCCATCAAGATCGTGGACTACAAGAGCAAGGGACGGATTAACAAGCGGTTGGTCATCGCCCTGGAGTGAAATGACGAACGACGGACGACCAATGAGGAAGACAGATTCGTCTTTCGTCCTTCGTCTTTCGTCGCCGGTCATCGTTAGAGGAGAGCTATCATGTTTAAGGACGTACCCACCAAAGTGGATTTCGTGGCCCAGGAGCACGACGTGCTGCGCTTCTGGAAGGAGACCGAGGCCTTCAACAAGCTGGTGGCGCTGCGCGCGGACGCGCCGACGTGGTCGTTCATAGACGGCCCCATCACTGCCAACAACCCCATGGGCGTGCACCACGGCTGGGGCCGCACGTACAAGGACGTCTTCCACCGCTACCAGGTGATGCGCGGCCATCGCACCCGCTACCAGAACGGCTTCGACTGCCAGGGCCTCTGGGTGGAGGTGGAGGTGGAGAGGGATCTGGGCTTCCGCTCCAAGCAGGACATCGAGGAGTACGGCATGGCCCGCTTCGTGCGCCGCTGCAAGGAGCGGGTGCTGCGCTACGCCGCCGTGCAGACCGCACAGTCCATCCGCCTGGGCTACTGGATGGACTGGAACGATCCCCAGACGCTGCGCGAGCTGGCCGACCGACTGGCGGAAGATCCCGACGCCGTGATCACCGTGCCGGGGCCGCAGGGGCCGGTCACCGACAGCGTGGAGCGCATCGTCGCCCGGCTGGGCCTGCCCGAACTGGGCGGCTCCTACTTCACCCTGGCCGACGAGAACAACTACATGATCTGGACCTTCCTCAAGCGCTGCTGGGAGAAGGGCTGGCTCTACAAGCACGCCGACGTAATGCCCTGGTGCCCTCGCTGTGCCACCGGCATCTCGCAGCACGAGATCGTCACCGACGGCTACATGGAGCTGACTCACCCCGGCGTGACGCTGCGCTTCCCGCTGCGCGGGCGGCAGGCTGAATCGCTCCTCGTCTGGACGACGACGCCCTGGACGCTGACTTCCAACATCGCCGCTGCCGTCGGCCCCGACCTGGACTACGTCAAGGTCAGGCAAGGCGACGAGGTCTTCTACCTCTCCAAAGGCACGGTGGGGATGCTGCGGGGCGGCTACGAGGTGCTGGCGGAGCTGAAGGGCCGCGCCATGGAGGGTTGGACGTACGACGGCCCCTTCGACGAGCTGCCGGCGCAGCGAGAACCCGGCGGACACACGCACCTGCACGCTCTTATCGAAGGCATTGAAGCGTCGGCCGCCGAGGCGCACTGCATCATCCTCTGGGATGGCGTGGGCGAGGCCGAGGGCACGGGCATCGTGCACATCGCCACCGGCTGCGGCGCTGAGGACTTCCAGTTGGGCCAGGAGCACAGGCTGCCCGTCGTCGTGCCCCTGAACGACGAGGGCATCTTCGTGGAGGGCTTCGCCTGGCTGACGGGCCTGAGCGCCGCCGCGGCGGCCCGGCCCATCTTCAAGGATTTGCAGGAGAAAGGGCTGCTCTACAGCGTAGAAGACTACACGCACCGCTATCCGGTCTGCTGGCGCTGCAGCACCGAGCTCGTCTTCCGGCTGGTGGACGAGTGGTTCATCTCCATGGACGAGCTGCGCTACGACATCATGGACGTCACGCGGCAGATCCGCTGGATCCCCGCCTTCGGGTTGGAGCGGGAGCTGGACTGGCTGCGCAACATGCACGACTGGATGATCTCCAAGAAGCGCTACTGGGGCCTGGCGCTGCCCATCTGGGAATGCCAGGAGTGCGGTCACTTCGAGGTCATCGGCGACGAGCACGAGCTGCGGGAGCGGGCCGTCGCCGGCTGGCAGGAGTTGGAAGGACACACGCCGCACCGCCCGTGGATAGATGCGGTCAAGATCACCTGCCCGAACTGCGGCGCTACCGTTTCGCGCATCGCCGACGTGGGCAGCCCCTGGCTGGACGCCGGCATCGTCTCCTTCAGCACGCTGCAGTACCGCGGCGATCCGGACTACTGGCGCACCTGGTATCCGGCCGACTGGATCAGTGAGTCCTTTCCCGGCCAGTTCCGCAACTGGTTCTACAGCCTGCTGGCCATGGCCACGGTGGTGGAGAACACGCCGCCCTTCCTGTCCTGCTTTGGCTACGCCACGCTGCTGGCCGAGGATGGACGGGAGATGCACAAGTCCTGGGGCAACGCCATCGAGTTCAACGAGGCCGCCGACAAAATGGGCGTGGACGTGATGCGCTGGCTGTACTGCGCCCACAAGCCGGAGAACGATCTGCTCTTCGGCTACAACCGCGCCGACGAAGTGCGCCGCCAGTTCCTGATCCCCCTGTGGAACGTCTACAGCTTCTTCGTCACCTATGCGAACATTGATGGGTGGGAACCCGGTAAATTGGTAGATTGGGAAACTGGTAGATTGGGAAACTGGGAAACTGGGAAACTGGGAGACTGGGAGACTGGTCAAGACCAAACTACCAATGTGCCAATGTACCAATCTGCCAGCCTACTGGATCGCTGGATCCTGGCTCGTCTCAACCAGGTCATCGGCGAAGTCGCCACCCGACTGAACGACTACGACACCTACCGGGCCACGATGGTCGTGGAGCCGTTCCTGGATGATCTCTCCAACTGGTACGTGCGGCGCAGCCGCCGCCGCTTCTGGAAGTCGGAGGCCGACGAGGACAAGAACGCTGCCTACCGCACGCTGTACCACGTGCTGGTCACGCTCTGCAAGCTGCTGGCGCCCACCGTCCCCTTCGTCACCGAGGTGATGTACCAGAACCTGGTGCGCTCGGTGGACGCCGACGCGCCGGAGAGCGTGCATCACTGCGACTGGCCGGCGGTGGATGAGGCACTGCTGGACGACGCGCTGGTGGTTGACATGGCGGTGGCCAAGCAGGCGGCGAGCCTGGGCCGGGCCGCCCGCGCCAGCGCCGACATCAAGCTGCGCCAGCCTCTGGCGCGGGCCACGGTGCTCGTGCCGGCGGGCGAACGGGCCGGCCTGCGGCGGCTGGCCGACCTGGTGGCCGACGAGCTGAACGTCAAGGAACTGGCCTTTGCCGAGCGGGAAGCAGAGTTGGTGCAATACCGCTTGCTGCCGGACAACAAGCTGCTGGGGCCGCGCTTCGGCGCGCAGTTCCCGCAGGTGCGGCAGGCCCTGGCGGAGACGGATCCCGCCGCCGCCGTCGCCGAGCTGCGGGCCGGGCAGCCGCTGCGGCTCACCGTGGGCGGGGAGACGGTGGAGCTGAGCGCCGAGGAGGTGCTGGTGCTCACGGAGCCGCAGACGGGGCTGGCCGTGGCTGCCGAGGGGGGCGTCACCGTGGCCGTGGACACGCGGCTGGACGAAACGCTGCGGGCCGAGGGGTTGGCGCGGGAGCTGGTGCGGCGGTTGCAGAACCTGCGCAAGGAGGCCGGTTTCCAGATGGAAGATCGCATCACCACCTACGCCCTGGGCGGCCCGGTCCTGCAGGACGTCCTGGGTCGTTTCGGCGACTACGTGGCCGCGGAAACGCTGTCCGTTGGGCTGGAGGCAGGCGAGCCGCCGGCCGATAGCGCCCAGGCCACGTTCAAGATGGACGACGAAGAGGTTACCGTTGGCGTGGTGCGGCGGGCCTAACCGCCGTTTGCCAGTTTTCCGGATTTAGATACAATACGCGGTGCAACGGCGATGTATCGGTTTCTGGCGGTGATCGAGAAGGCAGACGGGAACTACTCGGCAGGGGACAACCGTGTTCGAGCAAGTCTTGAAATGTATGCAGGAGAGGGTTCGCCAGCGCCAGTATGTGATGACGCTCCACGCCGAAGAAGAGATGAACGACGATGGGTTGACCGTCTACGATGTCGAAAGCGGTATCCTCACAGGCAGGATACGGAAGCGTCAGAAGAATAGAGTGACCACCGAATGGAAATACCGCATCAATGGTGAAACAGTCGGGGGCGATGAAGTTGAAGTGATTGCGAAGATGAGTCCGACCGGCAAACTGGTTATTATCACCGTATACGTGCCATGACAACAGGAGATAGTTGTATGATGTGCGATATCTGTGGACAAGGGGGCGCGCGTATCCGCAAAGTGGCCAGAACCTATGGCAAGGGCAAGGACTTGCTGGTGATAGAGGGTATCCCCGTGGTGAGTTGTCCCCATTGTGGGGAGAGCTACCTGACAGCGGAAACACTCCACGAGATCGAGCGCATCAAGCTCCATCACAAAGCCTTTGCTGTTCAACGTCCGGTGGCTGTTGCCAGCTTTGCATAGATAACTATCAGCACGAGAGATGTCTGAAGGGAATGGCAATCGGGCTATCCCCAAGCAATATGGCTGGAGAGGTACGTTAGATGAATAAGTCACGCAAGGATGCGCGACTCCGGGCTCAACTGGAAGCAGAAAGAGACAAACTGCGAGAAGCGCTATCACGCTACGACGAGGTGGAACGTCCCAACATCGGCCTGGGCAACCACATGGCCGACGACGGCACCGAGGCTTTCGACCAGGCAGCCGGTCTGGCCCTGCAGCGCAATCAGGAGCGGATGCTGGAGCAAGTGGAGAAGGCTCTGTCGCGCATGGACGCCGGCACCTATGGCCTCTGCGAGTGCTGCAGTGAACCGATTGACTATGCCCGGCTGGAAGCCATTCCCTATACCACTCTCTGCATTGACTGCAAGCCTCGCGCCGAACGATAGATAGATAGGGGGTTATCTTGACCGGTCGCAAAGAAAAGTGGTTGCTGCTGTTGCCCGTCGCCGCGCTGGTGCTGATCTTGGATCAACTCAGCAAAACCTGGGTGCTGGGCAATATCCCGCTGTACGGGGACTGGGTGCCGATCCCCGCGTTGGCCAAGATCCTCACCTTTCAACACGTGACCAACACCGGCGCAGCCTTTGGTCTCTTTCCCAACGGGGGAACAGCCCTCCTGGCCATCGCCGTGGTTGTCATCGTGGCCATCATCGTGTACACGCGCTACCTCTCGACGGAGCGCTGGCTGGTGCTGCTGAGCCTGGGGCTGCAACTGGGCGGCGCCCTGGGCAATCTCACTGACCGGCTGCGTTTCGGCCACGTGGTGGACTTCATAAAGGTGGGCTGGTGGCCCAACTTCAACGTAGCCGACATGTCCCTCATCACCGGCGTAGCTCTGTTGGCCCTGCTGGTGCTGACGGAAAAAGAAGAACAGCCGGTGCAAGAGATTGCAGAAGGACGATGAGAGGCAACTCTCGAGAGATCGTTGGATGTGATGCAGCCGAGGTAGAGATGCCTCGGTTTCGTTGTCTCATCAATTATGTCTGAAGACGCCTACCTCGCTCCGCCTCCCGAAACCGAAGAAGTCATCACCCTGACCGTCGAGCAGCCTGGGGTTCGCCTGGACAGATACCTGGCCGCCCAACTGCCCGACCGCTCCCGCGCCGAGATGCAACGCTGGATCAAGGAAGGCCGCGTGACCGTGGATGGTGCCGCCTTCAAGGCCAGCTACAAGCTCCAGGCCGGAGAGCGGATCAGCGTGCGGGTACCGGAACCGGAGACACACGACCTGCTCCCTGAACCTATCCCCCTCGACGTGGTGTATGAGGATGGAGACCTGTTGGTGATCAACAAGCCGGCGGGGCTGGTGGTGCATCCGGCGCATGGCCACTGGCGCGGCACGCTGGTCAACGCCCTGCTGCATCGCTGCCCCGATCTGGCCGACGCCGACAGCGCGCAGCGGCCTGGCATCGTCCACCGCCTGGACAAGGACACCTCCGGCCTGATCGTCGTGGCCAAAAACGAGGCGGCGCGCCAGCACCTGCAGGCGCAGTTCAAGGCCCGCACGGTCTGCAAGGGCTATCTGGCGCTGCTGGAGGGGCATCTGGAACCGCGGGAGGGACGTGTCGAAGCGTCCACTGGGCGGGACCCGCGGCGGCGCAAGCGCATGGCCGTGCTGCCGCTGGCCCGCGGCGGCCGAGAGGCGATCACCCACTACCGCGTGCTGGGCTATTACGATAACTACACGCTCGTCGAGGCGGAGCCGAAGACAGGCCGCACGCACCAGATTCGTGTTCACTTCGCCTACATCAATCGTCCCCTGGTGGGCGACACGGTCTACGGCCGGCGCAAGCAGCGACTGCGCTGTCCGCGCCAGTTCCTGCACGCGCACCGCCTGGGCTTCCGGCTGCCGTCCAGTGGCGAGTTCGTCGAGTTCACAACCGAATTGCCAGCCGACCTGCAGCAGGTGCTGGACACTCTCCTCCTGGATGAGAATAGGTGTCGGAAGAGATGCACTAGATAGTATTTGACAAGGTGCTTTATCAGGTATATAATCCTCGCCGAGGAGGTATTGACATGAAAACTATCTTCAGCGATGAGATCGTGCTCGCAACCGACTTGAAGAAAAACCAGCGCTACTGGTTCGACCGTGCCCGAGAGACCGGCGGCGTAACGATCATGCAGGGCAAGTTGGCTGACTTGGTGTTGGCCCCCCGGCAAATGATCGCCGAGAAGACCGAAGCTGCTACCCGCTCTCGCATGGCCAGCCAATTCTTCTCAGAGATGATCGTCCTTGATCGTTCCCCTTCAGAGAGCGTCGTTTTCCCTTGGCTGAAGGATTTGGATGAGGAAGAGCAAAGCGAATTCTGCCGCGAATTCACCGGAACCTTTGCCAGGTGCTTGGCCACGGGACAATGGACAGACTTTGACGAATTACTGGAGGGCTGGCAGGCAACGGCCGAGGCCAGGCGCAATCCTGACCTGCTGGAGGCCTGGCGCACTCGTGGCCATCCCGAGGACTATGTCCCTGT
>JACNHM010000560.1 GCA_014383605.1 Chloroflexota bacterium | reverse complement strand
ATGAGGAGTTGGCACTAAGGATTGCCGAGCCTGTCTCGGCAATCTTTTGTTTTGCCTTGGTAACATTCTATCATATCTTTCCTGGTTGGTCAAAGATGTACGCTGCGATTGTCGGAGCGATTCGAGGGCACCATGGGCGTCAGGGGGAGGGGGACGGCTCGCTCCCTGACGTTTGTTAGGGTGCATTGGGAGCTGCCAGGGGTATGCGCCCTAACAAACCCCGCTTGCCTCCAGCCGCCGCACCGTGATACAATCTCACAACCAGTGTGGAGGAGGGAAGATGTGAACGGTGGAGACCAGGTCCTCCTGGATCTATCCCCTGACAGCTTCAGCCGCGTGCTCCTGTTCAAAGACGACTGGCCGAAGAACCAGCACCGCTTCTACTGCCTCTCCTGGCAGGAAACGCTGTTCGGCGAGGGGGCATTGGTGCGCGCCTGGGGACGGCGAGGCACGGCCATGCGGCGGGAGAAGGTGGAACTGTACGGTTCTCCAGAGGAAGCCTGGCCGCAGGTGCAACGATTGATCCGCCGCCGGCTGCGGCACGGATACAGGCTCGTCGAGATTTGCGCTGCGGGGGCAACAACGGTATGATGTTCGTAATCTCCTGTTGTCTGGAGGTTGTCTGAGCAGGGCCCGGTCACTTGCCGTTGTCTGGCGGCATGGCCGGGCTCTGTCTGTTGGCGCGGCCCTTGCCCGGGCCAAGCGAACCGACATAACGCAAAAAACCCCGAAAATCAACGAGCTTTCGGGGTCTTTCGTAATATGTTTCGTAATGTTGCCCTGCTATACTGGCATCCAAAGGACGGACAGGCAGATCGCCGGATGCGAGCCCCGCTGGTTTACGCCAGCGGGGTCGTCTTTAGGGGCCACCAGACGCTGACAGTGTTTGTGCCACCGTCTGGTCATCGTCACTGGGAAGCACAGGGCCGAAACCCCACACTTTCGTCACGGGTGGCACCCAGGGCGCTTGCGCAGCCCTGGGGTCGTCTTCGGGTCTCGCCCGACGCCACACGACCCTAGCTTGGGCGGCTTGATGGCGCGAGTGGAGTCGGCTACCGAACGATCTGCCTGCCGCGGGGAGCTTTGCTTCTCCACCCCGCTGCCACGTGGGCCAGACGGGGTTCAAAGGCCGGCTCCCACACCCCTAATGTAGCACGAGATGGGATTTTTGTCAAGTCCTGAACAACGAAGAAACCCCAAGGTGTATCCCTTGGGGTTTCTGGGTTACGAAGCAGCCCTCCAGGGGCAAGGATGAAGACAGCCCGCCACGTGGCTCAAGGCTGACAACGTCTTCATCCCAGAATGTGGCCAATCTGCCGGATCACGTCCATCAACTCGGCAACGATGCGCAGCTGACGAAGCACCCAAGGTCTGATCAAGATGACAAAAACCAGCACCTGGACAGCCAGCAGAACGGCCTCAGCGATCAGGTTGCTCATCTTGATTGCTCCGCTGGCGCTGTATTGTAGAAGCCCTTTTGGACTTGTGCCCCAGAAGCAAGCCTCCCCCAGAGCGCAGAAACTCGCGCTTCTGCGCTCTGGGGGCAGGCTCCTCCTCTAGCCTGCACTGTTTCAGGAGGCGCGGCCGTCCCTGCGAACCGCGCCTCTGCTAACTACCGACGCGGCCGCGGGGTGAACCGCTAGCCGCCTTGTGCCGCTTTCTTCTCGCCCATGGCGTGGTAGCCCAGGCCGTAGCCGTTGGTCAGGCCCATGGTCGCCACGGCCAGTAGGGTGAGTACGGGATTGCGCACAACGCTCCCTGCAGCCATGACTGCGGCGATGGCCAGGAAGACCCACGAGTGGCACTCTCCGATCCCCTTTCCCGCCATGATGGCCAGCATGACCGAGCCGCAGGCCACCAAGACCAGGAAGAGGAACATCGCCGCGGCCAGCAGGGCTCCTGTGCGTATCTCCTCACCGCCGGTAGCACTGGCGATGATCATGGCCACGACGGCCAGGGCGATGACGGCCAGGTGGCCCCGGAGGGCCCGCTTGTGCTCGTTCATCGCTTCCCCCTCGCCATCTCCCTGGCTATGCGCCAGAGGAGATCGTGTTTCAGGTCGGCGTGCACATAGCCTACGCAATAGCCAGCGAGGCCGCCCACCAGGCCGATGGACAGACCTATGGCCACCTGGCTGCTAAAAGCAGCCCCCCAGATGCCGATGGCCCCGATGATCACGAAGGCCAGCAGCACGGCCGGGACGTTGATCCCTACTCGATCACGGTTCATTTCGCGCACCTCCTATGCAGTTTTTAAGGTTGTGGAGCCTGCCGAGATGGGCAGGCAGATAGCCGGAAACGAGATCTGCTGATAGCAGTTCGTCACAAGGCGCACCGGGCCACAAGCGGTTGGTGTGGGCTCGGTGGGGAACTTGAGCAGGGGAGCTTTCTGTGCAAGGGTGCTGGGGTGCGGAGGTGCACTCTCTTGCTCCTCGGCTCCCTAGCCCCTCTGCTCCTCCGCTCCCTGGCTCCTCTGCTCAGATTCCGCACCGAGCCCCCGCTCGTGTCCGGTATCGTCACGGGGGTGCGTCACGGGATGCTCGTCGCCGCGAAGGCGACGTCGTCTTCCATCTCTCGCTCGATGCCGCGGAGGTGCGTGCGGCGTCAGCCCGGACGATCTGCCTGCCCGTAGTAGCACGGCCTCACCTCGCCCGAACGGCCAGCGCCGTTCTCTACGCTCGCGTGAGCCAGCTCGGTTGGCGGGAAGAAGCCGGGACTACCGATGACAAGACGCAGGGTCGCAAGGGCACAAGGTCGCACAGAGGCCGCGTGCAACTTTGCGACCTGCTCCTTTGCTCCTCTGCGACGTGCTCAGCGCCAGGCGATCTGTGCCGTGCCCTGGCGCTCGATGGCCACCTGCGGAACCCAGCGCGGGAAAAGACGTGAGACGTCGGCCCGACACCTGGCTCCCACGACCTGCAACTCCTGGTCGATCCAGATGCCCGTCACGGAGACGCCGATGCCGTACTGCCCCAGGTACGAAGCATTGCGGTTGGCGTACTCCTGGGCCAGGCCATAGGCGGAGGGGAGAAAGCCGAACTCCCCCTCCTCCCGCCAGAGGACGATGTCCACTTCCCGCACGCCGGCCAGCGCCGCGGCGTCGGCCGCTTTCTGCACCTCGCTGACAGCGCGGGCATAGCGCCCTACCTCCGTAGACAGGGCGAAGAGCGGCCCCACCACCAGGGCGATGAAGACGGCCCAGAAGGTCATGGAGTAGGCGGCTTTGTCCCAGGCCAGCCGCCGGAGGGCCCGGGCAGCGCAGCGGTCCCTCCGGCCGGTCTCGGTTCGATGGGTCATTGCAGCCACCCCTCTTGCCTCATCGTGGCCTCACCGATCACCTGGAACGGCCCGTGGGGCAGGCCAGGGAAGAGCCCGGCCAGCCCGCCGAGGAAGTTGGGCACCTCGTAGGTCACGCGCAGCTTGATGTTGGAGCCCAACACCCCGCCGGGGGCCAGGACGGCCACCTGCGGGCTGCCCATGGCAAAGGCGGTGCTGGCGAAGCTGGCCGCCTGCGAGGCGGCGATCCCGGCCTGGTTGGCCTGGGCCACCGCCCCCCAGCGGACGCCTTGCCGTGCGGCCTCGCTGGCCATCTGCGAAGCGTAGACGATCATGCCGAACTGCACGACGGCCAGCATGACGAGCACGACGATGGGGATGGTCACCGCCGCCTCGACGAACTCGGCTCCTCGTCGAGAGCGCAGAAAGCGCAGCATGGCGGCCTCCTACAGGTTGCTGACGACGTTCTGGACCACTTCGTTGATCCGGCCGCCCAGGGCCTGGTAGGCGGTGATGGCCACCAGGACCACCACGGCCATAATCAGGGCCACCTCGCTGAACTCAGCGGCGCGGACGTCTCGCAAGAACTTGGTCATTGGAATACCTCCTGTTGTGTGAATGGAATGGATACGGATGCGCTGCCAGTTATCGGATCCCCGCTCAATAGGCCGACGATCCGGCCACCTGGACGGGGACTACCGCCGAAAACAAAAACGACCACGGGGATCACAGGGCGCAGCACTGCCGTTCGGCAGGCTGCTCGAACTGCGTCCAAGGGTCGTCACAAGGCGGAGAGCGTCTTGCGGCTCTCCTCTCCCCTTTCCGGGGAAAGGGGGTCGTCTCAAGGGTTGGATGTATTCGGTTGTGGATGCTACAGTGCGAGCATAGCATGGCTGGCCCGTTTCGTCAAATCAGGAAAGGCAGGAGTCGCCGGGGCGCCTGGCGGCGATAGGCGGCGTAGTCGTCGGGATACTGGTCGGCCAGCAGCCGCTCTTCCCAGTGGATGCGCAGCAGCACGCCGCCCAGAAGCAGCAGCCAGATCAGGCCATTGGCCAGGCTGCCGTTGCCCACGCCGTAGCCCAGCGAGCACAGCAGCTCCCCGGCATAGAGCGGATGGCGCACGATGCGGTACGTGCCCCCCGTGCGCAACCCTCGATCCGCCGGGGCCATGCCCACGGCGGGCCCCAGCGACAGCAGCGAGGCCACGATCCAGGGCAGCGAGAGCAGCTCCAGCACCAGCCCCGGGATCCGCAACCTCTCACCGTGAGCCCAGTCGAACGGCGCCGGCGAGGGACGTAAGAGCAGCGGCCCCACGGTCACCGCCAGGGCCACCAGGAAGGGGCCGAGGCCGGCCGTCCTCCTGGCCTGCCGGCGGGCAACGAAGAGCATGGCCAGCAGGCCGTTCACCAGGGCCAGGCCGCCGGCCAACAACCGGTCGAGCAAGCCGGCCTCCTGGATGGCCCGATGCACGAAAGCCACGGCCAGGAGCAGCCACAGGAAGGCGGCGGCTGCGTTGGGCAGCCCCTGGCGCAGGGCCGTCCGCAGGCGGGGTATCCGGGAGCTCATCAGAACCCCTGCATGATGCTGACGGCCACGGGAGCCAGGATGGCCAGCATGTAGGGCAGGAAGTAGAAGAGCATGGTCGGGAAGACCAGGGTCGCCCCCAGCTTCTCCGCCCGCTCGGCCATCTCCCCTTCGTACTCCTGGGCCACGTTGCGGGCCAGGTCGCCCAGCAGGTTCTCCGCTCCCACGCCGCCCCGCTGCACCAGGTCGAGCTGCACGGCCAGGTTGATGAGCGCCGGCAGCTGGCTCTCCTCCGCCCGTTTCCGCAGAAAGCCCTTCTCCGCTTCGCTGGGCGAGAACAACTGCTGCCCGGCTCCCAGGGCCAGGGTCTGGCGTATCCACTGGCTGACCAGCCCCTCTCCCTCGGCCAGGCGTCGCAGCCCTTCGCCCACGGAGGTGCCCACGGCGGCCAGCATGGCCAGGTTCTGCGCTGCCCCCGGCAGCTCCTGCAGGAAGCGCCTCCGCACCTTCTCCGCCCGGCCGTGCAGCCGGATGCCGGGGAAGAGCAGGCCGATGGCGGCGGCGATGGCGGCCACGTAGGGCTGCCCCATGACGAAGAGGCCGTAGGAGAGCCCCAGCAGGCCCAGCACCAGGCGCAGGGCCCAGAAGTCGGCGCTCTCCCAACCCAGCCAGGCTCCGTCCAGGTGCGCCCAGTAGAGGTCGGATCGGGCCCCCAGCAGCCAGCCGGCAGGGGCGAAGCGGCGCACCAGGTCGGCGACGGGCAACAGCAGCGCCCGATAGAAGGGCAGTTGCTCCTGCTCTTCGGCCTCGGACAGATAGACCTGGGCACGACGGGCCCAGTAGCCCCGGGTCAGCGGGGCGAAGCTGTAGACGAGCCAACCGCCGTAGCCGGCGGCCAGCAGTGCGATGAGTGTTGGCATAACCACCTCCGGTGGAACTTCTAACTTCAAAAGGCGAAGATCGGCTCGCTCATCAGCCGGCGGGCTGATGCACCAGTTTCTCGACCTGGATGTCGGGGGCGCAGTTGCAGTATCCGCCAATGAAGATGTCGCACCAATCATCGTGATAGATATGAACTCGGCTCACGCCTACCTCGTCAAGCTCCCCTTGTTCTGCAATGAGCGCTTGCAGTTCTGGAAAATAGTTGTGACGATGTGGCTCTGGATGTCCCGGCTCGTGAACGTACAACTGCGTCTTTGGCATTGATGACTCCTTCGACCGCGATGTGCGGCCTCCCCTGGGTTTCTCATTCTTCCTCGGCAGGGATCTCCACCGCCACGAGCGGGATGTCCTGCACGATCTCTGCCCCCAGGACAAACTGCACCCGGTAGACGCCCGGCTCCGGCAAGAGCACGTTGCGGAAGCGGTGCACCGAGATGTGGCGCACCAGCGCCCCGCCCAGCGAGAAGCGATCCGTGGCCTCGGCCAGCGACGCCGCCCCATCGGGGCTGAGGACGACCACCCGCGTCATGCAGAGCTGCACCGCCGGATCCTCGTGCATCCAGATGGCCACGGCCACCAGGTAGGACAGCACCGTGGGGAAGCGGTTGGCGGAGACGTCCAGCAGGACGTTGTAGATGCTCAACCGCCCGCCCGGGTTGGTGAGCACGTCGGCGCAGACGAGAGCGCTTGTGAGTTTGGGTGTAGACATAACCACCTCTGGTGAAAGCTCAAAATCCAAAGGTCAAAGCTCAAAACGGTTTGGAGTTTGAGCTTTGGTGTTTGGAGTTTCGGGCCGCAGGCCTGTCAGCCCACATCCTCGACCATGCTCTTGATCTGCATGTAGCCGAAGAGCATGGCCCCCACGACGATCACCACCACCATCTGCCCGGCGAAGGTCAGGTAGAACTGCCGGAACATGGGATCCTGGAACAGGATGACGCCCACCGCCAGCAGGAGCAGAGGGATGGCCTTGGCCGCCGTGGTGGCCTCCGCTGCCTTAGAGCGCGCCCGGTTGCGGCCGGCCAGGATGACCCGGGCCCGGCTGGCCGCCTCGATGAGGGCGTCGGCGTAGCCGCCGCCGGCCTGGGCGTAGGTGCGCAGCGAGAAGGCCATCGAGGCCAGCGCTGCCGAGGGGGCACGAGCCTCCAGATCCTGCAGGGCGGCGTCGGCGCCCGTGCTGCGGGCCTGGGCCACGGCGCCGCGCAGCTCCGTGGCCAACAGCGAGCCGGGGTTGGCCGCCCGCAGCGTGTCCGCCACCTGGGCCAGGAGCTCGATGGGGTCAGGCTGCAGGGTGATCAGCGCCGCCACCCGGGTCAGCGCCGTGGGCATTTCCTCGTCTATCTTGCGCCCCCTGCCTTGCGCACGGCCGGCGATGGTGGAGCGGGGGAACCAGAAGGCCAGGCCAGCGGCCACCAGGGAGACGATGGGCGGCACGTGGAACAGGGACATCAGGACGTAGGCCACCGCCGCCAGGCCCAGCCGCAGCAGGGTGAAGCGGGTCTGCGCCCCCTCGCCCCAGTTGAAGCCGGCGGCCAGCAGGTCTCGCTCCACGGCCGAGCGGGGGGCCAGGTCTTCCAGCGAGGCGTCTCCCCGCAGCACCTCCGCCGCCCGTTTACGAGCCTGACTGGTGAAGAGGGCCCGGCGCCCCGCCAGCTCCCAGACCATCCAGCCGGCCCAGATGGCGGCCAGCAGGGCGATGGTGA
>JACNHM010000430.1 GCA_014383605.1 Chloroflexota bacterium | reverse complement strand
TCGGCACGCACATCTGGGAGATCGGCAAGGACTTCCAGCCGGGTATGCGCGTGCCGGCGCGCCTCGTCGCCGACGAGGTCATTCTGACCCAGGCGCTGACCGACCGCTCGCTGGCGCAGTTGGCGAACACGGCCACGCTGCCGGGCGTCGTCGCCTCCGTCTGGGCCATGCCCGACATCCACGAAGGGTACGGCTTCCCCATCGGCGGCGTGGCGGCCACGCGTTTTCCCGGCGGCGTCATCTCGCCGGGAGGAGTCGGGTACGATATCTGCTGTGGGATCCGGCTGTTGGCTTCCGGCTTGCAGCGTGCAGAGGTCGCACCGCATCTGGACGCGCTGGCCAGCGCGCTGGACGCTCACGTGCCCAGCGGCGTGGGGCGCAAGGGAAGTGTGCGCCTTTCCATCCGCGATCTGGATCGTCTGCTGGAGCAAGGCAGCCGCTGGGTGGTGAGCCAGGGCTACGGGCGGCGGGAGGACGTGGCGCACACCGAGGAGGGGGGCTGCCTGTCGCAGGCCGACGCCGGCAAGGTCAGCCCGCGGGCCAGGGAGCGGGGCAAGGATCAGGTGGGCACGCTGGGTGGCGGCAACCACTTCGTGGAGGTCAACGAGGTAGTGGCGGTGTACGACGACGCCGCGGCGCGTGTCTTCGGCCTGTTCCTCGGCCAGATCGTGGTGCAGATCCATTGCGGCTCGCGGGGGCTGGGCCATCAGGTGTGCACCGACTACGTGCGCTTGCTGCAAAAGGCGGTGCAGAAGTACGGCATCGAGTTGCCCGATCGGCAGCTCGTCTGCGCGCCGCTCGATTCGCCGGAGGGCCGCGACTACCTGGCGGCCATGGCCTGCGCCGCCAACTATGCCTGGGCCAATCGCCAGGTGCTGACCCATCACGTGCGCCGCGCCTTCGAGGCCGTGCTGGCGGGGCACGCACGCGATTGGGATTTGCATCAGGTGTACGACGTGGCGCACAACATCGCCAAGATCGAGCACCACGTCGTGGACGGCAAGCGGATCAAACTCTGCGTGCATCGCAAGGGAGCCACGCGAGCCTTCGGGCCAGGCCATGCGGCGCTGCCGGAAGACTATCGGGCCGTGGGCCAGCCGGTGCTGGTGCCGGGCAGCATGGGCACGGCCTCCTACGTGCTGGTGGGCACGGACGAGGCCATGACGCTGACCTTCGGCTCCACCTGCCACGGCGCCGGGCGCACCATGAGCCGTGGCGAGGCCAAGCGAAAAGTGCAGGGCCACAGGCTGCGGGCCGAACTGGAGGCACAGGGTATCGCCGTGCGGGCCGCCAGCAGTTCGGGCCTGGCCGAGGAAGCGCCGCTGGCCTACAAGGACGTGGATCGGGTGGTGGACGTGGTGCACGAGGCGGGTCTTGCCCGCAAGGTGGCCAGGCTGGTGCCGTTGGCGGTGGTGAAAGGATAGTACACAAGTAAACAAGGAAACAAGGAAACAGGGGACGGCTGGCCAATCCTTGTGTACTTGTCTACTTATGCGCTGGAGACGGATCGTGCGTGTGCTCTTCGTCGAAAAACGGATAGACTACGAGCCGCAGGGCATCATGAGCATGGCCGCCGTGCTCCGGCAAGCCGGACACGAGGTGGCGCTGACGGTGGCCACGCGGGAGGATCCGGTGGCCTTCGCCCGCGAGTACCGCCCGCACATCGTCGGCTACAGCGTGCTCACCGGCTCGCAGCGCACCTACTTCGATCTCAACCGCAGCATCAAGGCGGCGCTGGGTGGCCGCGTCTTCTCCGTCTTCGGCGGACCGCACCCCACCTTCTTCCCGGAGATGATCGAGGAGCTGGGCGTGGACGGCATTTGCATCGGCGAGGGGGAAGGGGCCATCGTGGACCTGGCTAACAGCCTGGCCGAGAACAGCGCTGGCGACGGGCCGGAGCTGCGCCCGCGTCCCGACATCCTCAATTGGTGGTTCAAGCTCGATGGCGACGTCGTGCGCAACAACGTGCGCCCGCTGATCCACGACCTGTCGGCGCTGCCGCTGCCCGACCGCGCCCTGGTCTACGACAAACAACCGGCGCTGCGCAGCAGCCGTATCAAACACTTCATGGCCGGACGGGGCTGCCCTTTCAATTGCACCTATTGCTTCAACCACGCCTACTATCAGCTTTACGAAGGGGAGCGGCGGGGCCTGCAGCGCAGCGTGGATCACGTCATCGAGGAGGTCAAGTGGGTGCGGGAGCACTACCCGCTGGAGCACGTGGTCTTCGTTGATGACATCTTCATCCTCAACCAGCACTGGCTGGCGGAGTTTGCGGAGAAGTGGCCCCAGCAGGTGGGGCTGTCCTTCTTCTGCAACGTGCGGGCCAACCTCATCGCCCGCAGGCCGGGCATCGTGCAGACCCTGAAGCGTGCCGGCTGCACCACGGTCAGCATGGGCATCGAGACGGCCAACGACCGCATCCGCAACGAACTGTTGCGGCGGCGCATGAGCCGCCAGGAGATGATCGAGACCGGGCAGTTGTTCAAAGAGGCTGGCATCCAGCTCACCACCACCAACATGCTGGGCTTGCCCACGGGCAGCCTGGAAGATGATCTGGAGACCATGCGCTTGAACGCGGCCGCGCAATCCAGCTACGCCCACGCCTTCCTGTTCCAGCCCTACCCGGGCACCGAGTTGGGCCAATTCACGCTGGAGCAGGGCCACATGAACGGCACGTTCGAGGACATCTCGTCCGTCGCCTGGGATCGCTCCATCCTCATCTTTTCCAGCGAACTGGAGAAGCGGCAGGTGGAGCATCTGCAGCGGCTCTTCGCCCTGGGCGTGGAGTGGCCCTGGCTGGAACCGCTGATCCGCCGGCTGATCAAGCTGCCGCACAACCGGCTGGTAGACAGCCTCTTCTGGTGGGTGCACAAACTGTTCAAGGGCTACGCCATCTACAACCGCGTGCATCCCATCCGCACGAGTTTTCTCGACTTGCTGCGGAATGCCACGCACTTCCTCAGGCTGGAAGCGTAGGAGTTCAAGGTTCGACGTTCGGAGTTCGGCGTTCGGCGCAGAACTCCGAACCCCGAACGCTGAACTCCGAACCCTGCGCCTTCGAACTGGCAAACTGGAGATTCTCATTGCGTGTTGCACTGATCAACCCTGGATTTCGACTGCCCATTGACACCCGCACCACCCCGCACCTGGGGCTGGCTTACCTGGGCGCGGTCTCCGAGCGACGCGGCGACGAGGTGCGCATCTACGACGGCGACGTGGAGGAGCAGCCCGTCGAATCGTTCGTGCGCGAGTTCCGGCCGCACATCGTGGGCATCACCGCCAACACGCCGCAGGTGATGGCCGCCTGGCGCACGGCGGCGGCGGTCAAGTCCGTGGCCGACGTGCCGGTGGTGTTGGGCGGCCCGCACGTCAGCGTCGTCTGCGACGACCTGGACGTCGAATCGGCCCGCCGGCCGGAAGTGGACATCGTCGTGCGCGGCGAGGGGGAGGCCGTTTGGGTCGAGCTGGGCAACCGGCTGGAAGAGTTCCTGCGCGATCAGCCGGAGTTCAGCACGGCGGCGTTGATGCATCTAGCGACGGGGGTGTGGGAAGGATTGGAGGGCATTACCTTCCAAACCAGCGACGGCGAAGTGCATCGCCATGCAGACCAGCCGCCTATTCACGATCTGGACGCGCTGCCCTGGCCGGCTTATCACCTCTTCAGGATGGAGCGCTACACCAACCTGCAGCCGACGGTGGATCGCGTGGAAGGGGCGCGCTCCTTCAGCATCATGACCTCCCGCGGCTGCCCCTACCGCTGCAGCTTCTGCTCGCAGTCCATCATGCCCGTCAAGTGGCGGGCCCGCTCGCCGCAGAACGTGCTGGCCGAGTGGCGCCACCTGGTGCAAGACCTGGGCGCCGAGGAAATCGGCGTGCTGGACGACAGCGCCAACATCCACCGGGAGCGGCTGCACGAACTGTGCGATCTGCTCATCGCCAACAACCTGAACCACGTCCCCTGGATCTTCGTCAACGGCATCCGCGCCAACCTGGCCGATCGGGAGATCCTGGCGCACATGAAGGGTGCCGGGCTCAAGCGCACCGCCTTCGGCGTCGAGTCGGGCGATCAGGTCATCCTCAACAGCATCAACAAGCGCATTGAGCTGGACACCATCCGCCAGGCCTTTCGCAATGCCAAAGAGGTGGGCGTGGAAACCATTGGCTTCTTCATCCTCGGCCTGCCGGGCGAGACCGAAGAGACGATGGAGCACACCATCCGCTTCGCCATTGAGTTGGACCCACTGGTGGCCAACTTCAGCATGATGACGCCGTTCCCCGGCACGCAGGTGTACGAGCAGGTGAAGCAGGGGGGACGCTTGCTCATGGAGACCTGGGAGGACTACGTTTTCTTCGAGGGGCGGGCGCGCTACGAGATGGGTGACCTGACGGCGGAACTGGTGGAGCGCAAGTGGCGGGAGGCCTATCGCCGTTTCTACCTGCGGCCCAGCCGCATCCTGCGCACGCTGCTGCGCCAGGAAACCTGGCTGCAACTGCCGCGCACGCTGCGCATGGCCTGGCGGACAGTTATGCCCGGCGGCGGGCAGTAGGACAGGATGGGACGCGGACAAATGCGGAGAACCGCTGATGGATTCAAGGCTTCTGGCTAGCGGCGGCTGGCCGAGACTGAAGCTGAGCAGGAGGAACGACTGTGGTTGAGAGATGGAACCAGATGGTGAATAACTACCCGCCGCTGAGGTTGTACATCACACTACGCTGTCATATCCTTGAGTTGCGCAAACTGACCACTGTTGGTATAATCAGGCCAGTGAACTGACCGTGTTTTGGCGAATTTGGTCACTTGGGAGCGTCCGATCATGCAGTACAACCGTGACATATTGCCCCATATCGAGGCCAGCCTGTTTAAGGGCAAGGTCATCGTTATCTACGGTGCTCGGCAGGTCGGCAAGACCACGCTGGTGCAGCACATCCGCGAACGGTATGCCAGCACATCCTTGTACCTCAACTGCGATGAGCCAGATATACGGGCATCGTTGACAGAGCAAACGTCCACGGTACTGCGGCGTCTCATTGGCAACTACTCCCTGGTCGTTATTGACGAAGCGCAGAGGGTGCGCAACATCGGCTTGACGCTCAAGCTTCTGGTTGACAACTTCCCCGATATCCAGGTGATCGCCACTGGTTCATCCTCGTTTGAGCTCTCCAACCAGGTAGTTGAGCCACTCACTGGCCGCAAGCGAGAATTCTATCTATATCCGCTTTCCTTGAACGAGTTGCTGACAAAACAGAGCGGCCTTGAGGTACGCCGCCTGCTGGGACACTACCTACGGTACGGTACGTATCCTGGCGTCGTGACGACCGATGAGCCGGAGATGCTCATCAGGGAGATTGCCGATAGCTATCTGTATCGCGATGCGCTGGAGTATCAGGCGGTGAAGAACCCTGACCTCCTGCGCCGGTTGTTGCAGGCCGTTGCCTTGCAGACTGGCAATGAGGTATCGTACAATGAACTGGGTAGGCTGCTTGGCATAAGCAAAAACACAGCCGAGCGCTACGTACACCTTTTGGAACGGGCGTACATCATTTTTCGTTTGCCGCCGTTCAGTCGCAATCTGCGCAAGGAGATTGGCAAACGACGCAAGATCTACTTCTACGATCTGGGCATTCGCAATGCGCTGATCAACAACTTCAACCCCATGCATCTGCGGCTCGATGCGGGCGCTCTGTGGGAGAACTTCTGTATCGTCGAGCGGATCAAGGTTAACCACAATCGCGGGCGATATGCTTCTCCCTACTTCTGGCGAACCTACGACGGGGCAGAGATTGACTACTTGGAAGACTCTGGAGGGCGTCTGTTTGGCTTCGAGTGCAAGTGGTCTGAAAAGAGGCCGTGGCGTACACCGCCCGCGTTCGTGCAAGCGTACCCTGATAGCATGGTGCATCTGGTCAATTCGGAGACCTTTTTGGAGGTTTTGCTGCAAACGCAAGCCGGCCTCGAAGAGGGCATCGCTGCTTCGGGAAATATGGCGCCGGTTCAGTTCTGAACCATGCAGTGGCGACCTGGGTGCAACTGCCGCGCACCATGCGCATGGGCCTGGCGGACGGTCATGCCGGGCGGCGGGCAGTAAGCCCCGTTGGGGTTCCCAGCCGGTCTCCTGACCGGCTGCCAGTGGCACTGGGACGGCGGTCAGGAGACCGCCTTGAACAAGGATGAAGAACTGAGACCTGGGTGCAACTGCCGCGCACGCTGCGCATGGCCTGGCGGACGGTGATGCTGGGTGGTGGGCAATAGGACAAGGGAAGAGGAGACGGGGAGACCAGGGGAAGGGGAGACAAGGGGACAAGGAGACCAGGGGACAAGGTAGAAGTTTCCGTCGCTCCTTGTCTCCTACTCATCCACTCTCCTTGTCTCAGACCTGGGGAGGCAAACAGCAAATGGCCACGGAGCATCCGTACGTCGAGCGGGTGGCGGACATCCTGAGCGGCGAACCGATCATCAAGGGGACACGAACGCCGGTGCGGGCTATCGTCGAGCACTGGAAGTTCGGCGATTCGCCCGAAGAGATCGCCCGCCAGCTTCCTCATCTGCGGCTGGCACAGATCTTCGATGCTCTGAGTTACTACGATGACCATCGAGACGAGATTGAGCACTACATCGCTTTGAACCGGGTGCCGGTCAATGACTGAGCGGGCAAATGAGGAAATGTTTTCGTCAGCGCTTCGCCAGTTATCCAGAGAATTGGATCTGAGCGACATCGCCCCCGAGATGGAGCGGCTGTGGACGAGGAGCATCCGCCACCTTGATAAGAGGCAGGTAGTAGAGTGGGGTGCGACCATCGTCTTGACTGAAGATAAACGTTTGAGGCTGGTCGGTATCACCGAAGGCGATGCCGAAGGCGTTACACCTGAATTGGAGGTAGATGAAGGGGAAGAGTTCATCGGCACTTTCCACACCCATCCCTATGAAGACGGGACGACGGGCATGGCTTTTAGCGGCATTGACATTGCGGGTGCTATCAACAACGGCGAAAAGATATCCGTCGTACAAAGCGGTAGAGATATCTTTGCCCTCGTGCGCACTGAAGGGACACCGGTAAGGGTGGATCCTCGGCGACTTGACCAGGAGCTCAACACGGCCTACAGAGGATATGTCAAGATGGGATTAGCTGATCAGGAGGCTCTCCTCGCTGCTAATCTTGATGCCTGCGAAAAGTACAGGTTGGCTTTCTACTGGGGCACGATACCCCAAAGATTGCTGGAGGTTTATAAGCCATGAAAGAACTTTCTGCCAAAGATGATTCCAGTCTGAAGAAAACCGTGATGGAGATGAGGGAATGGCGGCGTGCCAGAGGCATTCCTGAACCGGAGAGTGACCTCGCGGCCACAATTGCTTGGTGGAAAGCCATGCGAGCTTCCCCAGCAGAGGGCGGCCATAGGATTTTGGTTCTTATTGAACCCGCTGCTGAGGCTGAGTATCAAGCTTCCTTTCCCAA
>JACNHM010000429.1:2731-7539 GCA_014383605.1 Chloroflexota bacterium | reverse complement strand
TCACCAGCGCTCGTAGCGCACCAGCTCGGATAGCGGTTTGCGCTTCTTGGGCCGGGGCTCGTCGGCCGGGTAGCCCAGCGGCGTGAAGGCCAGGGGTTCCACGCCCTCGGGCAGGCCCAGAACCTCCCGCGCCGCGTCGGGGTCGAAGGCGCCGACCCAGCAGGTGCCCAGCCCCAGGTCGGCGGCGGCCAAGATCAGGTGGTCCATGACGATGGAGGCGTCCACGTCCACGTAGCTCTTGCCGTCGCGGCGGGTCCAGGCCTGGGCGGGGATGCCGCAGATGGCGATGACCAGCGGCGCTTGCACGAACCAGTCGCGGTTGTAGATGCGCTTCAGCTCCTCTTCGCGGCCGGCGGTGCGGATGACGATGAGCTGGAAAGGCTGGCGGTTGGCGGCGGTGGGGGCCAACTGCGCCGCTTCTAGCACGGCGTGCAGCTTGTCCTCCTCCACGAGATCGGCTGTGTAGGCCCGCACGCTGTAGCGGGTGTTGATGAGTTGTGTGAAGTCCATGTTGTCCTCCTGAGGTGATGTGTGAGTGGTGTGGTCATTATGCCACAAGGCGGGGAGGGCTGTCAATTTGCTGCCGAGCAGGCTGTTGAGGGACGAAGGACGGACGACGAACGACGGATTTGTCTCTCGTCTTTCGTCGTCTGTCAGTGCCTGGGGCGCTTACCTCCAACCATGCAACAGTGCTTTCAGATCGGCCAGCGTGCCGCGGTAGGTGGGCTGGGGCGTGGCGGGGTTCAGATCGGTGGCCGGGCCGGGGACGAGGAAGGTGGCACAGCCCAGGTGAGCAGCCACCATGTCCCAGTCCTCGTCGCCGACGATGAGGCAGGCCTGGGCCGGCTGGCCGATGTGCGCCAGGATGTGCTGGAAGTAGAGCAGGTTGGGCTTGCAGGCACGGCTGTTCTCGTAGGTGGTCACCAGGCGGTAGGGGAAGTCCGCCACAGCGGCCCACGCCAGCCGCTGCTCGATGGCCGTGGCTGGAAAGAGCGGATTGGTGGCGATGACCACGTCGCAGCCCAGGTCGAAAGCAAGCTGCACGACCTGGCGGGCCTCCGGCTGGCAGCGGGTGTATGGCCGCAGGGCAGGGAAATCGCGGGCGTAGAAGTCCATGAAAACAGGCTCCAACTCCTGACGGGAGTGCCCGGCCAGCGGGAAGAAGGCGGCGGCAAAGATCTCCTCGTTGGTGTCGCTCCCATCGTTGGCCAGCATGGCGTCGCTGGCCTGCAAGAGGCGGGAGATGAACTCGTCGGGCGGCAGGATGTGGGCGACGCGGGCGGCCAGCCGCTGGAAGTAGTGGGGCAGGAAGGTGTTCATGTCGTTGTCCAGCAGCGTGCCGTCCAGGTCGAAGAGGATGGCTTTGGGGGCGTGGTTCATGCTATCCTCCCATGCCAAAGCGGCGTCGCGCCTGCTGATACACCGCCAGCGTGACGCGGGCGTGTCCGTGCTCCCAGGCGCTGCAGTTGGCCCCGAAAACAGCCTCGCCGCTGAGGGGCGGCTTCAGCTAGATTGGGAATGACGCTGCCTTCGGGTGCGGCAGTGGCCGTACCCTGGTGGGCCTTGATCATGTACCACACGCCGGGGAAGAATTGCAGGGCGGTGGAGATGACCGCTAGTACCGGTGCCCCCATGACGAAATTGACGAAGAAGGGGACATGCAGCAGGGCGATGATGGCGATCCACCCGCTGCGTCCGACGAGGGGCACCTCGATGGGGGGCATGTGTGGTGGCATGACGAGACTCCTCTCTGATCAAAAGGATTGAGGTCTGAGAAAACGTGTGGTGTGTCGGCTTTTCCTCACCTCCTCTTGTTCTCGGAGGTTCTGCGCCGCCGCAGGGCCATGACGTTGCACATCCTAGCGCAAAAGATAGTGCCTGTCAATTCCCAAGGCTTGTGAGGACGAAGATCATGAAGCCGACCAGGAGCAGCGCGAGCAGGGCGGCCAGGCAAAGCACGTCACCCCGGCGCAGGTGCAGGTCGTGCAGCGAGGTGCGCGGCACGCCAGTGAGGCCCAGTGCCCGCGCTTCCAGCGCTCGCCCCACGTTTTCGCTGCTGCGCAGGGCGGTGACCAGCAAGGCCACCAGGATGGGCAGCCGGTTGCGGGCGCGGGCGAAGAGCGATCCCGCATTCAGATCCAGGCCCCGCGCCCGCTGGGCGTCCACGATCTGCAGGTAGATGGCGTGCAGCGTGGGCAGGTAGCGCAGGGCCAGCGAGAGCGTCAGTCCCCACTCGTAAGGCAGCCCCAGGCGCACGAACGCCTGCACGATGGCCCGCTGCTCCGTGGTCAGCAGCCAGACGAAGAAGACGAAGGCCAGCGCGTCCAGACGGGCGGCCATGAACAGGCCGCGCAGCAGCGCAGGCAGCGTCACCCGCAGCCGCCAGAGCTCTAGTAGCACCGGCTCGCCCTGCGGCATCAGAGGCAGCCAGAGCAGTGGTACCAACAGCGTTAACGGCAGCATCAGCCGCCAGATGGCTGCGATGCGCGGCCAGGGAATGCGGGCGGAGACCAGCAGCAGGTGGCAGGCGACCAGCACGGTCAGGACGAAGGGCAAACCGGGCAGGGCCAGCAGCAGAATCGTCATCTCGGCGACGAAGAGGAGCTTGACGCGGGGGTCGAGGCCGTGCAGCCAGGAAGCGGACGGCACGTGGAGGTCGAAACTGAGCATCAGATCGCTCCCTGGCGGCGGCCAGGAGCCGCCTCTGCTCTTGTTCGGATTAGCTCGTAGGCAGACGCGAACTCCTCCACGGTGAGCAGGTCGGCGGGCAGGCCGTGGGGGGCGAGGCGCTGGGCCAGGCGGGTGATCTGTGGCGGCACCAGGCCGGCGGCGCGCAGCCGCTCGCCTTGGGCGAACGTTTCCCGTGGCGTGGCGTCGAGCACGATCTGGCCCTCCTGCAGGAGGACGACTCGCTGGGCCTGCCCGGCCACCAGCGCCATGTCGTGGGTGATGAGGATGATGCTATGTCCTTCGGCGTGCAGTCCGGCCACGGCGCGCATCACCTCGCCGACGCTGTCCCGGTCCAGCCCGCCGGTGGGCTCGTCGAGGATCAGCGCCCGCGGGCGCATGGCGTAAACGGCGGCCAGGGCCACCTTGCGCCGCAGGGCGAAACCGAGCATGGCCGGCGGCGTGTCGGCCACCTCCTGCAAGCCGAAGCGGGCCAGAGCATCATCGGTGCGAGCGCGCACGTCGGCCTCGCTCAGCCCCAGGTTGTGCGGCCCGAAAGCGATCTCCTCCCGCGTGGTGGCGGCGAAGATCTGGTGGTCGGGGTTCTGGAAGACGTAGCCCACCGCGCCGGCCAGCTGGCGGGGCCGCAGGCTGGCCGTGTCCTGGCCCAGCACGCGCACGCGGCCCCGCGTGGGCAGCAGCAGGCCGTTGCACAGCTTGGCCAGGGTCGTCTTGCCGGCGCCGTTGCGACCGACGATGGCCACGTACTCGCCCCCGGCGATGTGTAGGCTCACATCCCGCAGCACCCAGCCGGCATTAGGGTAGGCGAACCATACGTCCTCGGCGGCGATGAGTGGTTGCTCAGTCATCGGTCTCAGCATCTTTGTGTAGGGGCAGGTCTTGCGCCTGCCCCAAAGGGCGACCGCCAGGGATCGCCCCTACCGGAGAGGAGGCGTGCAGGATGTGGTAGGCGACGATGGCCAGCGACACGTGCACGTTGAGCGACCGCCCCTTGCCGTACATGGGCACGAAGACGGCGTCGTCGCAGAGGGCCAGCGTGGCCCGCGTGACGCCGTGATCCTCGTGGCCCACGACCAGGCAGACCTGCTGCGGCGGCTCGTAGGCGAAGTAGGGCACGGCCTGGTCGGTGAGCTCCAGCGCGCAGATGCGGAAGCCCTCGCCGCGTAGCTCGGCCAGGGCCGCGGCCGCCTCAGGCACGTAGCGCCAGGCCACCTGCTGTTCCTTGCCGCGGGCCACCTTGGCGATGGTGGGATGGGGCGGCGTGGGGGTGATGCCGCAGAGGATCACCTCTTCCGCGGCGCAGCCGTCGGCGATGCGAAAGATGGAGCCCACGTTCACCGGATACTCGACGCTCTGCAGCAGGAAGGTCATACGCCGGTCCGGCGGGTGGGCCTTGCGGTAGCGGCGCAGGAAGCGCTTCAGTTCCGTGCCCCGGAGTTGTTTCCCTGTCACCTGATCTCCCCCTCTCCTGGTCTCCTCGTCATTCCCTCTCCTCGTCTCCCCGTCCCCACAACCGTCGCGCCTCGCAGGCGAACAGGTCGGCCATCTCCTGATCCAGGAGGACCACGTTGACCTGCCGCACGCTGCTTTCGGGGTGCCGGGCCAAGAAGTCCTGCACGGTGCGGAGGATCACCTGGGCGCAGAGCGGCTGGGGAAAGCGGAAGATGCCGGCGGAGATGGCCGGCAGGGAGAGGCTGGCGATGTGGTGTTCGGCGGCCAGCTCCAGGGCGCGGCGCACGGCGCTGGCGAGCTTGGCTTCCTCGTCGCCAGTTCCCCACACCGGCCCCACGGCGTGGATGACGTAGCGGGCGGGGAGCTGGCCCGCGCCAGTGATGGCCGCGCTGCCCGTGGGCACGGGGCCGTGCTCCCGCACCCAGCGGGTGCTCTCCTCCTGGATCACGTGGCCACCGCGGCGCACGATGGCCCCGGCCACGCCGCCGCCGTGCGCCAGGTGCTCGTTGGCGGCGTTGACGATGGCCTGCACGGGTTCCTGGGTCAGATCGCCGCGCACGATGCGCAGGGTCTGCCCGGTGGATGTGTGATGTTCGAACACGATCTGGCGCATGATGCCCTCCCTGGGGGGTGGTAGATTGGTACATTGGTACATTGGTACATTGGTA
>JACNHM010000429.1:0-2691 GCA_014383605.1 Chloroflexota bacterium | reverse complement strand
ATTGGTACATTGGTACATTGGTACATTGGTAGATTGGTGCGATAGCGAACGAGGATATGCTAGCACAGGCAAGCGAGATTGTCAAAGTGCACCTCGCGTCTCCCAGTCTACCGACCACGACATTGCCAGAAAACGAGACCTGTGCTACAATCAGCACCGAGGTGAAAACATGCGCGTACTCCTGGCCAGTCCGGAATCCAAAGTCTGGTCATCTCGCAAACACATCCCCCTGGGTTTGGGCTATCTGGCCGCCTGCCTGCGGGAAGCCGGGCACGAGCCGGTCATCTTTGACGCTGCGGTGGAAGATGAGCCAGTGGCCGCAGTCATCCGGCGCGCCGCCGAAGCCGGCCGACCCTTCGGGCTCATCGGCATCTCGGCCACCACGCCGCTTATCCCCGACGCCTGGGACATGGCCGAAACGGCCAAGAAGCTGGGGCTGCCCACCATCCTGGGCGGGCCGCATCTGACCATCATGCCGCTGGAATCCATGGAGAAGCCCTTCGTGGATTACGTCTTCCAGGGCGAGGGAGAGCACGGCCTGGTAGAGCTGGTGGAGGCGCTGGAAGCGGGGCGCGAGCCGGGCACCATCCCCGGCCTCTTCTTCCGCCACAATGGCCAGGTGGTCTCTGCGGACTGCTCGCCGATGGTGGAAGAGCTGGATAGCCTGCCCTTTCCGGCGCACGATCTATTCAAGATTGACCGCTATACGAACCTGCAACCGCTGACCGACGGGCTGGACCCGCACGCCCGGTCCTTCACCATCGTCACCTCCCGTGGCTGCCCCTTCCAGTGCATCTTCTGCTCCAAGCCAGTGACCGGCCACACCTGGCGGGCCCGCTCGGTGGAGAACGTCATCGCCGAGTGGCGCTGGCTGGTGCACGACCTGCGGGCCACGGAGATCGGCCTCACCGATGACATCTGGAACCGCGACCTGGCGCGGGCCAAAGCGCTCTGCCAGGCGCTGGTGGACGAGGGGCTGAACACCGTGCCCTGGATCACCGTGCACGGCATGAAGGTCAACTACGGTGACCAGGAGCTTTACCGCCTGATGAAAGCTGCCGGCTGCAAGCGGGTGGGCTTCGGCGTGGAAAGCGGCGACGAATACATCCTGAAACAGGTGATCAAGAAGGGGCAGACGCTGGATCAGGTGCGCGACGCCTTCCGCTGGGCCAAGGCCGCCGGGCTGGAAACGATGGGCTTCTTCATCTTCGGCATGCCCCACGAAACCGCAGAGACCATGGACAAGACCATCGAGCTGGCTCTGGAACTGGATCCGGAGCTGGCCAACTTCCTGCTGGCCGCGCCCTTTCCGGGGACGGAGATGTGGGACATGCTGCAGCGCGAGGGGCACATCTTCAGCCAGGACTGGCGGGACTTTGCCATCCACGATCAGAAAGCCCGTTTCGAGATGGGCGAGATGACCGCCGAGCTGGTGGAGCGCAAATGGCGGGAGGCCTATCGGCGCTTCTACATGCGGCCTGGCCGTTTGATGAAACGGCTGCTGAGTTGGGACACCTGGCGGCACGCGCCGGCGCGGCTGCGCGACTTCACCCGTTTTCTCGTCGGTAGCCGGAAAGCAAGGGCTTGACAATTGCGGAGGGAAGTGGCATAATCGAGGCAAGGTTTGACGGTATGTCGGAAGCAAGCGGAGCGGTTCGGAGGGCTGCGGCGATCGTTGAGGAGTGAGATTGATGAACACAATTACTATCGAATTACCCCAACCACTGCTGGAGCGACTACGGCATGAGCCGAGACCACCACAGCAAGTGATTGTCCGCGCTCTGGAGCGATGGTTCGCTGAACCAGCAGACAAAGCCGAACCTGTGGGAGAGATGGACACCATCATCACCGAATTGAAGCAGGAAGGTGTGATTGTGGAGCCGACACCCAAAATGATGGTCATGGCCGCGAGGTGGGACGCGCTCAGTGAGCAGGAGAGGCGGCATCATAGAGAGGAAATGGATGCGCTATGTCTCGATCCGCCGCTGTCGCAGATCATCATTGACAGCCGGAGATAGCCTCTCATGCCCTTCTACTATCTCGACTCCAGCGTCGTTGTCAAGCGCTATGTGCGAGAGCCGGGAAGCGCGTGGACACGTCAACTCGTTGAGGACAAGACCCATCGGATATTCCTCAGCGCAATCGCGTTGGCAGAGGTGTCAGCCGCCATAGCTATCTGTGTGCGGGAAGGCAAACTGACCAAGAACTTGGGAGCACATGCATATCTCGAGTTCAACAAACACATTGCATCAGGCGAATATCTGCTTTGCTCCCTTCCGCTGACAATCATGCAAAAGGCTGCTGAGTTAGCTCAGTCTTATCCTCTCAAGGGATATGATGCTGTACAAGTTGCCAGCGCGATCCAAGTGGCTCAGGCCGTCCACAAGAGAGGCCGGCTCGTAACTTTCGTCAGCGGCGATCGCCAAACGCTAGCTGCCGCCAAGGCTGAAGGAATGGCCACTGACAACCCGTTTGACCATGTAGATCTCGATTCCTGATGCTTTCCCTTCTTCCCAGTCTTCCCCTGCACTGGGCCTTCCGTGAGGTTGGATGGCCCAAGCTTCATCCCTTCAGCCTGATGCTCGACGTCAGCTACCACTGCAACTCTCACTGCCGCATCTGCGGCGTGTGGTGCAAATCTGCCGATAGACATGACCATTGTCGAATGGAGCGAAGCCTGTCACCGCTTCT
>JACNHM010000502.1:5104-7629 GCA_014383605.1 Chloroflexota bacterium | reverse complement strand
GTTCATCTGGAGCGGCAGCGCGGCCTCGCCGGTTTCAGCGTGCGCGTGGGCATCAACACGGGCCTGGTGGTGGTGGGCGAGGTAGGCTCCGACCTGCGCGTGGAGTACACGGCCATGGGGGATGCGGTCAATCTGGCGGCGCGCATGGAGCAAGCCGCGCCGGAGGGATCCGTCCTGATCACCCACGATACCTACCGCCACGTGCGCGGTGTGTTCGACGTGCTGCCGCAGGAACCCCTGCTGGTGAAAGGCAAACGCGACCCGGTACAGACCTACATTGTGCTGCAGGCCAAGCCGCGAGCATTTCGTTTGGGGGAGCGCGGCCTGGAGGGTATCGAGACCCGCATGGTGGGCCGTGACGCTCAATTGCTGACCCTGCAGGGTTTCTATGAAGATGCCATCGAAGACGCTGTGACGCACGTGGTGACCATCGCCGGCGAGGCCGGCGTGGGCAAGACGCGGCTGATGGATGAGTTCCTGCAGTGGGGGGAGCTGCGGCCGGAGACCTTCTACTACTTCAAGGGACGCGCCGCCTCCACCACCCAGACCGTGCCCTATAGCCCCTGGCGCGACATGCTCTCCTACCGCTTCCAGATACTGGAGAGCGACAGCGCCGCCACGGCGCTGCAGAAGTTCCGGGCCGGCATGGCGGGAGTGCTGGAGCCCGAGAAGGCCGATTTGGTGGGACAGATGGTGGGGTTCGATTTCTCGGCCAGCCCCGCGGTGGCGACCCTGTTGGGCAGTCCCAACTTTGGACAGTTGGCCAGGGCCTACCTGGTGCAGTACGTGCGCGGGCTGGTCGCGCAGCAGCCCCTGGTGATGCTGCTGGAGGACCTGCAGTGGGCCGACGACAGCTCGCTGGACCTGGTGGCCCACCTGGCGGCGGAGGTGGCGCAGGCCCCGCTGCTGATCGTCGGCGCGGCGCGCCCGACCCTGTTCGAGCGGCGACCCAACTGGGGCGAGGGGCAGGAGGCCTACAGCCGCCTGGACCTGAAGCCGCTGTCCAAGCGGGCCACCCGCGCCCTGGTGGAGGAGATCCTGCAGAAGCTGCCCGAGGTGCCGGAGAGCGTGCGCGAGCTCGTGGTGGAAGGCGCCGAGGGCAACCCCTACTACGTGGAAGAGCTGATCAAGATGCTCATCGAGGATGGGGTGATCGTGCCGGGCGAGGAGGCCTGGGCGGTGCAGTTGGAGCGGCTGGCGCAGGTGCGCGTGCCGCCAACGCTGACCGGGATCCTGCAGGCCCGGTTGGACACGCTGCCGCGAGAGGAGAAGGAGGTGCTGCAGCGGGCCTCCGTGGTGGGCCGGCTGTTCTGGGACAGCGCCGTGAGGGAACTGGCAGGGGACACAGAGGACGCTGGTGAGATTGAGCCGCTGCTGGACTCCTTGCGTGAGCGGGAGATGGTGTTCCGGCGGGAGCAGTCGTCCTTCGCCGGTTCGGCCGAGTACACGTTCAAGCACTCCATTCTGCGGGACGTGACCTACGAGACGGTGCTGTTGAGGGTGCGGCGGCGCTATCATGCTCAGGTGGCCGCCTGGCTGGAGGTCCATGCGGGGGAGCGGTTGGGCGAATACCTGGGGCTGATCGGCAGGCACTACGAGCTGGCGGGAGAGGGAGAGAAGGCTGCGGACTATCTGCGGCGGTCCGCGGACGAAGCTTTCAAGGTCAGCGCCTTCCGCGACGCGCAGTCCGCCTTCCAGCGAGCGCTGCGGCTGCTCCCGCAGACGTGCCAGGCGCAGCGGGCAGTTCTGCTCGTCAGGCTGGGGCAGGCCCAGATTCGGCTCAGTGAGTTTGCCGGCGCCACCGGCGAGTTGCAGGCCGGTCTGGCGCTGGCGCGAGCGGCCGGGGATCGGGTGACGGAGACCGCAGCGCTCTGTGGGCTGGGCGAAGTGGCCTGGCAGCAGGGCAGCTTCGACTCCGCCAGCGGATACCTGCGCGAGGGGCTATCGCTGGCCAGGGTGTGCGGAGACGTCGCCGGCCAGGCATTGGCGGCGCAGCATCTGGCGCGGGTGGCCTGGCTGCAGGGGCAGTATGAGGGGGCGATGCGCTCGGCAGAGGAGAGCCGGGCGCTGTACGAGCAAGCAGGCGACCGCCAGGGGGTGATCGCCGCCCAGAACGAGTTGGGAATCACGGCTGTGCACCAGGAACGCTTCGACGAGGCCAGACGCTTCTTCGCCGCCAACCTGGTGCAGGCCAGGGAGATGGGCGATCGGCGAGCCGAGGCCCAGGCACTCAACAACCTGGGTCAGGTGGCGTTCGAGCAAGGAGAGTATGAACAAGCGCTGACCTACTACAAGCAGGCCTTGGCCATCATGGAAGAGGTCGGCGACCGCTGGGCTGTGGGCCTGATGTTGAGCAATCTGGGCCTGGCGTGCGTCGAACAAAGCCGGGATGGCGCGGCGTGGGGCTACCTGCGCCAAGCGCTGCAAGATTCTCTGGCCGTCCAAGATCTCCCGCATGTATTGTGCACTTTGACTGGCGTAGCGAAGCTGCAGGCCCGCGCCGGCCAACAGCAGCGGGCGGCGGA
>JACNHM010000502.1:0-4892 GCA_014383605.1 Chloroflexota bacterium | reverse complement strand
GAGATACTGGAGACGTCGTGATCGGAGACTGCTTCGTCGTCCCTCCTCGCAGTGACACGGCACGGCAACCGAGCGCCAACGTGCCATGACTGAGCCCTTCTGCAGCGTCATCATCCCCAACTACAACGGCGAGCACCTCCTGCCCACCTGCCTCGACGCGTTGCGGCGCCAGACCTATCCCCACTGCGACGTGATTGTCGTGGACAACGCCTCCAGCGACGGTTCGGTCGCCCTGCTGGAACGGGAGTATCCGGAGGTGCGACTGCTGCGGCTGGAGCGCAACACGGGACTGGCCGGAGCCTGCAACGCCGCTGCAAGAATCGCCGGCGGCGACGTCCTGGTGATGCTCAACAGCGACACGGAGGCCGAGCCGGGCTGGCTGGCGGCGCTGGTGGAAACCCTGGCCGAGCATCCTGAAGCGGGCAGCGCCAGCAGCAAGATGCTGCTCTTCGACCGGCGGGACACGCTGCACACGGCCGGCGACCTCTACGGCGTGGACGGCATCCCCCGCAACCGCGGCGTCTGGGAGCGGGACGACGGGCAGTACGACCAATCGCCGGAGATCTTCAGCGGCTGCGGCGGCGCGGTGGCCTACCGCCGGGAGGCCTGGGAGGCGGTGGGCGGCTTCGACGAGGACTTCTTCATGTACTGCGAGGACGTGGACTTGGGCTGGCGGCTGCAACTGGTAGGCTATCGCGCCGTGTTCGCACCCCAGGCCCGCGTCTACCACCGGCTGAGCGCCACCGGCGGCGGGGCCATTGCCAGCTTCTACACCGGGCGCAACACCATCTGGGTGCTGGCCAAGGACGTGCCCGGCCGCTTGCTGCGCCGCTACGGGTGGCCGATCCTCCGGGCGCAACTGCGCATCGCCGGGGAAGCGCTGCAGGCCTGGCGAGGGGAAGCGGCGCGAGCGCGCCTGCGCGGCCAACTCGCCGGACTGCTGAGCCTGCCCAAGATGCTGCGCAAGCGGCGGGCCGTGCAGGCCAGCAAACGAGTGGACGACGACTATCTGCTGAGCCTGCTGGTCAGATAGCCGGGGCAAAGCACGCTTCGCCCCCACCGGAGAGCGCACGTGTCATCAAAAAAAGCCATCATCTATCGCCTCCTCGCCGGCAACCTCTTTCTCTACTTCGGCTTCAACGTCTGGCGCAGCCTGTTCAACAACTTCGCCGTGGAAGAGCTGGCCGTGCGCGCCGACCAGATCGGGCTCATCCAATCGCTGCGCGAGGTGCCAGGGCTGCTGGGCTTCTGGCTGGTCTTCCTGGCCCTCATCCTCAGCGAGATGCAGGTGCTCAGCCTGAGCACGGTGGTCATGGGGCTGGGACTGATCGCCACCGCCTGGGCCGGGAGCTGGGGCACGCTCATCGCCGGCACGATGCTCAGCAGCATCGGCTTTCACGCCTTCTACCCCAACAGCTCCGCCGTGGCGCTCAAAGTCAGCGAGGGGCCGGAGACGCCGCGGCTGTTGGGCATTGTGCAGGCGGTGGGAGCGCTGGCCGCAGCCGCCGCCGCGGCCACCGTCTTCTTCGCCGCCAATGCCTGGGGCTATCACCGGCTGTTCATCGTCGCCGGCATCGTGACCACAGTGGGCGGCCTGGCCATCTGGCGGCGAGAACGATCCAGGGACGGCCGCCAGCGGCAGCGGATCGTCTTCCGCCGCCGCTACTGGCTCTACTACCTGCTGACCTTCCTCATGGGCAGCCGGCGGCACATGTTCACCACCTTCGCCATCTTCCTGCTGGTGCAGCGATACGGCCTGCCGGCGCAGCAGACGGCGCTGCTGCTGCTGATCAACAACCTGCTGGGGATGGTCCTCTTCCGCTACCTGGGCGATCTGGTGGGCCGCCTGGGCGAGCGTTGGACACTCACGGCCAACTTCCTGCTGCTCATCGGCATCTTTCTGGGCTATGCCTTCCTGGACTCGCTGATCGTGCTACAAGTCTTCTTCGTCCTCGACTATCTCCTCTTCGGCTGCAACCTGGCCCTGGAATCCTACTTCAACAAGATCGCCGTCAGCCGAGAAGAGATCACCAGCAATCTGAGCATGGGCCAGACGATCAACCACGTGGCGGCGATCTTCGTGCCCCTCGTCGGCGGCCTGATCTGGGAAGCCTACGGGTCAGAGGTGACTTTCCTGTGCGGCGCGGCCATCGCCCTGGTCTCCACCGTGTTCACCCAATTCATGCGCCAGGAACAGCCGACGGCCACGCAGCCCGTCGTTTCTTGACAAAACCGCCCGCTTGCGCTATCCTCGCCCCGTGAAACAGCACACGTACCACTGGACACTCATATTGTTGCTCATCCTCGTCAGCGCGGTGGCCTGTAGCGGATGGAACACGGCCCAGCTACCTTCCGTGGCCGTCGCCGCCGATCCTGTGGACGATGCGGCGACGCCCGCCTCCACGTCCACGCCGGCTGTGACGCCCAGCCCGACCGCCACGCCATCGTTGACGCCATCGCCCACACCGTCATCCACGCCGTCGCCGACGGCCACCGCCAGTCCGACGGTCACGCCCACGCCCACGGCTACGCCCTCCCCTACCCCCACAGCCACTTCCACTCCCACGCCGGGACCGACGCCCGACGGTGTGCCGAGGCTGGCGGAGGTGCCCATCCTGATGTACCACTACATCTCCTCGCCGCCGCCGGGGGCCAACGACATCCGCCGCGACCTCTCCGTGTCGCCGGAGTTGTTCGCCAGCCACCTGCAGGCCCTGCGCGACGCTGGCTACCAGAGCATCACCCTGCGCACGCTGTTCGACCACCTGATGCGCGGCCAGCCACTGCCGGACAATCCCATCGTCATCACCGTAGACGACGGCTATACTGATGCTTATGTCAACGCCTTCCCGCTGCTGCAAGAGCACGGCTTCACCGCCGCCTTCTTCGTGATCACTGATTTCATCAACGAGCAGCGGCCAGAGTACGCCCCCTGGGATCAGTGGCGGGAGATGGCCGCCGCGGGCATGGAGATCGGCTGCCACAGCCGCAACCATCCGGATTTCCGCGGCCAAACGGTGGACTATTTGGTGTGGCAGGCGTTGGGATGCAAGGAATCCATCGAGCTCGAGCTGGGCTTCCATCCCCGCTTCATCTCCTATCCCTCGGGCGGCTACGATCAGCAGACGATAGCCGTATTCCACTCCGCCCACTACTGGGGCGGCCTCACCAGCCATCAGGGTATGCGCCAATCCTCCGACCGTCCCTTCGAGCTGGTGCGCATCCGCGTGCGCGGCTCCCACACCGCCGACGATCTGCTCTACTTGCTCAACCTGGACTGGTAGGCTGGTACACTGGCAGATTGGTAGATTGGTAGATTGGTAGATTGGCAGATTGGTGAAATGCCAGAGGGCGGCCTAACGCCGCCCCCCAGTCTACCAATTTACCAGTTTCCCAATCTACCGGTTTCCCAACCTACCGCCCCAGCCGCCAGCGCGTGCCCTCCGGTCCGTCCTCCAGCGCGATACCGATCTCCGCCAGCCGGTCGCGGATACCGTCGGCCCGCGCCCAGTCCTTCTTCTCCCGCGCCTCTTGCCGGAACTCGATGAGCAGACGCACCAGCGCATCCTCCAACCCGGCGCCAGCCTGCTGCGGCAGCGGATCGGGGATCAGTCCCAACACCGCCTCGCCCAGGTCCCGGTAGACGCCGTCTATGGCCGCCAGCGTAGCCTGGCCAACTGGCTCGCCCGAACCGAGCAGGCCGTTCACCTCCCGCGTGAGCTCGAAGAGCACGCCCAGCGCGCCGGCCGTGTTGAAGTCCTCGTCCATGGCCTGAGCAAAGCGGGTGCGCACGTCGGCCAGCTTGTCCGCCCAGAGCGAGCTCACTGCGCCCCCGTTATCGGCGGCGCGCAGGCGGTCGCGCAGGATGGCCACCGCGCCGTGCAGCCGCTCGACGCCACCGCTGGCCGCATCCAGGGCCTCTTCGCTGAAATCAACGCGGCTGCGGTAATGACCGTTGAGCACGAACAGCCGGATGGCCTCCGGTCGCCAGCGCTTCAGCGCCTCCTTGATGGTCACGAAGTTGCCCAGCGACTTGCTCATGTTCACGCCGTCCACCGTGAGCGTGCCCGCCAGCAGCCAGTAGCGAGCGAAGGGCTGGCCGGTGGCCGCCTCCGCCTGGGCGATCTCGCACTCGTTGTGCGGGAAGAGGTTGTCCACGCCGCCGCCGTGGATGTCGAAGGGCTGGCCCAGGTACTTGGTGGACATGGCCGTGCACTCGGCGTGCCAGCCGGGGAAGCCCTCGCCCCAGGGGCTGGGCCAGCGCATGATGTGCTCCGGCTCAGCCCGCTTCCAGAGGGCAAAATCGGCCGGGTGGCGCTTGCCGGCGTCCACATCCACCCGCGCACCCTCTAGCTGTTCTTCCACCCGCCGGTGCGAGAGCTTGCCATAGTCAGGGAAGCTTTCCACGGAAAAGTAGACCGAACCATCGGCCTCGTAGGCGTGCCCGCGGGCCAGCAGTTCCTTGACCAGCTCGATCTGCTCCGGGATGTGCCCGCTGGCGCGGGGCGAGATGTCGGGGCGCGTCACGCGCAGGGCGTCCATGTCCTCAAAATAGCTGCGGGTGTACAGTTCCACCAACTCCATCGGCTCCACCCGCTCCCGCGCCGCGCCTCTGAGGATGCGATCCTCGCCCGTGTCCAGCAGGTGGCCGACGTCGGTGATGTTCTGCACGTAGCGCACCCGATAGCCCAGGTAGCGGAGATAGCGCAAGACCACGTCCATGGAGACGTAGGTTTTGGCGTGACCGACGTGAGAGTGATCGTACACCGTCGGCCCGCAGACGTACATGCTCACCCACCCTTCGTGCAGGGGTTCAAATTCCTCTATCTCGCGAGTGAGATAGTTGTATACTTTCAAGCTCATTGTCTTGTCTCTCCCTTGCGACCGATAGA
>JACNHM010000265.1:3272-7633 GCA_014383605.1 Chloroflexota bacterium | reverse complement strand
CGGCGTCCCGGACGACGAGGATCCTGACCACACCGACGATCCCGACGATCCGGATGACCCCGATGATCCGGATGACCCGGACAATCCTGATGACCCGGACAATCCCGACGACCCGGACGATCCGGATAACCCGGACGATCCGGATGACCCGGATAACCCGGATAACCCGGATAACCCGGATAACCCCGACGATCCTGATGATCCGGATGTGCCGCCGCCACCGCCGCCACCTCCACCGCCGCCTGTGCCTCCTGGGCCTCCGCCTGAGCCGCCGGGGCCTCCGGTCGCTCCTCCCGGTCCTCCCGTGGGCCCAGGGGCCGCCAGCGGCCCGCCGTTCATGGAGATCGACTTCGGCAGCCAGGTGCGCAACGCCGTGGTCGTCGGCCAGGATCCCGAGGATCGGGGCGCTGACGTATACCTCACCGTGCGGGTGCCGCCGGTGGTCTACGTCTACGAGTTCGAGGAGCGGCAGCAGCAGTGCATCACCTCGGCCACCCCGCCTGCGGACTGGGACGGCTGCGACCTGGACGAGAACGGCGACGGCAACCCCGACCATCCGGGTGACCCTAACTGGGACGAGGCCGGCAGCACCGTCTGGGTGCTGCGCTACGACGCCGTGGCCGACCCCCTGGTGCTGACGCCCATGACGGCCTGGGAGTTCGAGGCCGTGCTCACTCCGGCGAGCCGGGCCTGGATCCTGGGCGAGCTGCGCACGCACTATCCCAACGCCACCATCGTCCAGCCGGAGTGGGATCTGACGCAGACCGACTACTACGAGCTCACCGCCAACACCATCGATGGCCAGGAGCGAGCCGTCGTGCAGATGCAGGCCACCTACGTGCAGTTCGTGGACCCGGGCGTCTACGACGTGATCGCCCTCTTCCGCACCAGGGGCACGCGCTTTGAGTGTCCCGGCACCTGCCGCAACGTGCGGGCCGACGTCGGCGGGCAGATCATCTGGGCCGACCGCACGCCGTCACGGGTTCTGGAGGCGCACAAGGATCTCAAGGTGTGGATGCACGATGCGCGGCTGGTGCAGTGATCGGTGGACAGTGGTCAGTGGTCAGGCTTTCTGATCGCCGATACCTGAGACCTGGTCACTGCTCTGGGGAAACGTCATGGACACCCTGAACACGTTCGGGCAGATGGCACTGGACATCATCGTCTACCTGACCAACGGCGTCCTGCTGCTGGCCTATTCGCTTCTCGGCCAGTTGCCGCTGCTGTTGTCCCTGGTCTGTGCGGCGGTCATCGTCTTCCGTTTCGACCCGGAGGCGCAGTCTCAGACGCAGTTCCAGGCCGGGCGAGATCTGCGGCCGGCCGCCGAGAAACCGCAGGTGCTGCGGCACCACCAGGCCCTGACGGGGATGGCGACGCTGCTCTGGGTCATCGCCGCGGCCTTCTACCCCAGCCCTGTACCCTGGCTGGGGCTGGCCATGTGGGCATTGACCCTCGTCGGCCTGTTCCTGTTGCCGGGGGAGCGCGTCTCGCTCCTCTGGCGCAGCAAGACCTTTATCATCACCTATGCGCTGGCGCTCCTGGCCTTCCGGGCCTACCTGGCCCTCATCGGCTCGGCCACGCCGCAAGCGTGGGCGGCGGTGGTGGGCAGCTCAGCCGAGGCGCAGCGCGTGTTGGCCTCCAACCGGGGGCTGCTGAACACCATCGGCTTCTGGGTCTCCTGCTTCGCCCTGCCGGCGGCGCAGGTGGTCTACCTGATGCAACGGCTGACCACGCACCCCATGAGCCTGCTGGGGCCACGGATGCGCCCGGCGGACATGGTGGGCGAGATCCGCACCAGAGGCGATGACTAGCGGGCCTTCGGCCCGAAAGCTCAAACTTCAAAGCTCAAGGTCCAAATGTGAGCTTTGGATCTTGAGTTCTGAACTTTCACACGCAGGCTGCTGGCACGCTGCCGGCCATGCTCTCTTCCACCCTGACGACCTCCTCTTCTCCGGGGACCCGGAGGGGAGGGGAGCCCTGGCACCTTCGGGGCTCACCTGGCGACGACTGCAAGGGTGCAAGCCTGAGCGGAGGAAACGGGAGAGATGGGCGGCGAGCAGCCAGTTTGCAGCTTTGGGCCCGGCTGGGCCACGTGGCCACGGGTGATCGCAAAGCTGCTATACGGGGCCTCACACGAGGCTCCCGCCCCCTGGCGGGACACAGCCCTTTAACAGTTCAGGAAGCGTTACGGAGCGAGCTTGCCGGCGCAGAGGCGCATCTGGCTTCTGCAGGCGAGCGGGTTCCTTCCTCCATCCCGTGACGATCCTTTGAGCAGAGGAGCAGGGGAGCGGGGGAGCAAAGGAGCTTTCACCTCTGCACCCTTGCACCTCCGCACCTCCGCACAGAAGGGAGAGGTCTCCGACGTCCAATCGGAGGGCACTACCGAGACTGCGTCTCGAAAGCTCAAAGCTCAAACACCAAAGCTCAAAATGCTTTGAGCTTGGAAGTTTGGATTTTGGAGTTCCGGGCCTTCGGCCCGGTAGTGCCTTGCGATTGTACGTCGGGGATCTTCAGACCTACCGTGACGACCCCACCGACTTGGTGGGTAGAGACGACTTCGGTCAGAACGTGACGACAAGGAGGACAACATGAACCCGCTCACCATCGAGGAAGCACAGAGACTGCACGCTCAGATCATGGGAAATGACTTCGGTCTCCCGACCATTGTCTGGGTCGCCTTCGGCCTGTTGCTGATCATCGTAGTCGCCTATATGTTCCGCCGACTGCGGTTCGACCAGCAGGACCGGGCGCTGCGCCATCAGGCGTATGCGCTCCAGGCCCAACAGGCCACGCTCTCGGCGATTGATGCCGAGGGCCGCATCCGCTACCGCGACAAGTGCGAGAACCGGATGGACGAGGCGGCCGCTCGTCGTGCGGCGCAAGCCGACGACGAGGCGTATCTGCCGCCAGACCTGGCCGAGTTGACCGTCGTGCCTGACGCCTGACGGCTCGACTGGGCTCGCCACAAGCGCTTCCAACTGAAAAAGGGCGGGATTTGTCCCGCCTCAGCAGCGCCTTTCGACACTCAGAAGGACCCTGCCGAGGCGGGAGAAGCCGCAAGGTGAAAAACCGTGCGCCGATTGATCTTCCGACTACGAATAGCCATATACCGCTGGCGGCATCCGCTGCCAGCGCCCGACCTGGCCGTCTGCCAGGCCCTGGGCATCATCCTTTGAGCTTTGGAGTTTGAGGTTTGGGGTTCGCCATGTTGCCCTTGCCACCTATCCTGAGACGCCGAACCGAACAACCACCACCGCCGCCGCCCGTTCCCGACGAGGGGCTGGCCCTGCTCGACGGCGGCATAGCCTTCGACGACGAGGGCCACCTGGAGCACTATTGGTTCCACCTGCGGCAGAACGGCCAGACCTTCCACAAGGTGGTCATCCTGCACGCCCTCACCTTCCTGCCCCGGGAGGTGCGGGAGGAGATGACCGTGCTGGAGAAGATGCGCAAGGTGTTGCGGGGCGTGTGGAATAGCGACGTCTCCCTGGTCTACCTGGCCGCCGGCATCTTCCCCGAGCCGGGCATCGTGCAGTGCTACGGCGTGCAGGCCAACGGGCCGACGAAGGACGAGGCCCTGGGCCAGGCCATGGGAGGCATGGCTGCACTTCTGGCGGCCATGGCCAACTACGAGCAGGCCCAGCTGGAGCCCCTCTCCGTGGACGTGGCCACCTGGCTGCGGCAGGCGCTCTCGGAGATGCACTTCGCCACCACCGTCATCGGCCAGCCCGATCCCCGCACCGGGGGCAGCCGAGGGATGAGCAGCGGTGAAGGCCCCTCGCCGCAGCACGGCCAGGTGGGGCTGCAGCAGAACGAGATGCTCTTGCGGGGCTTCGCCCGGCAGCGGGAGCCCTTCCTGGAGCTGGTCATGGCCACGCCGGTGGGCATGGGCGACATCACCCGACTGCAGGAGCGGGTGGCCCACGAGGCCAGCATCTGGGCCTCCAAGGTGCGCTTCACCCGCAGCATCTCCGCCGGCATTTCCCTGCCCGTGATCCTCTCCGGCACGATGGGCGACAGCGGCTCGCAGACCTACGGCGTCTCCGAGGGCTACGGCGTCTCCGATGCCGTGGGCGAGGCTCGGTCCGTCTCTCACGGCACCGCCGACCAGGTCAGCGAGAGCCACGGCGTCACCGACACCGTGGGGCAGAACTGGTCCAGCGCCCACAGCGAGGGCGTCTCCGAGGTGATCACCCGCGGCCAGTCGCACACGGTGGGCTTCTCCGATGGCGTGTCCGAGACGCGCGGCGTGGGCGGCTCGGAGACGCACGGCACGGCGCACACCGAGGGGCAGGCATCCTCCGTGGGCACGGCGCACACCGAGGGGCAGGCATCCTCCGTGGGCACGGCCCACACCGAGG
>JACNHM010000265.1:0-3113 GCA_014383605.1 Chloroflexota bacterium | reverse complement strand
GGGGCAG
The DNA here is from genome assembly GCA_014383605.1 of Chloroflexota bacterium. The sequence continues at coordinate 3,106 of JACNHM010000265.1, read as the reverse complement.
AGAGCTGGTCCACAGCGCAGGGCACGAGCCAGAGCCACGGCGTGGCCGACACCAACTCCTGGGGCCAGAGCCACGCCGAAAGCAGCGGCGTGGCCCGCAGCCAGTCAGTGAGCGACGGCCAGAGCTGGTCGCACACCGACAGCGTCGCCGACTCCGTGGCCCACACCCAGGGCACAGCCCACACCGAGGGCAGCAGTCAAAGCTCCGGCGGCTCGGTGAGCCAGGGGCAGCAGGTCGGCGTCAGCGCCGGCGTCCAGGTGGGCGTGCCCGGCACGGGCGTCTCCGCCGGCGTCAGCGCCAGCGAGTCGCAGGGGGCCTCCGTCTCCTGGTCCGACGCCAGCATGAGCTCGGTGACCCACTCCGAGGCCACCACCGCGGCGCATACCGTGGGCCAGGCTGACACGGTGGGGGGTTCCCATTCCGTATCCAGCGGCGTCAGCCGCTCGCAGGGGGTGAGCGACGGCGTGCAATCGGGCGGCGCCCATTCCGTGTCCGACACCGTGGGCAGCAGCCTGAGCCAGAGCCAGGGCGGCAGCAGCAGTTGGGGCGCTGCCGACGGCGTGAGCCGGTCGGTGGCCGACACCGTCTCGCAGTCGGCGACCCGCTCGGCGGCGGACACCGTCTCGCAGTCGCAGACCCGCTCGGCGGCGGATACCGTCTCACAGTCGCAGACCCGTTCGGCGGCCGACACCGCCTCCCACGCCGTGAGCAGCAACTGGTCCCAGGCTCAAGGCATGAGCCACAGCGACAGCATGGCCGACGGCGTCACGGAGAGCCTCTCCCTGGGCCGCAGCAGCTCCAGCACCCAGGCGGCAGGGGGATCCGTGTCCCACGCCGAGAGCCAGACGCAGGGGCGCTCGCACACGGTCAGCGAGGGGGTGAGCGACACCACCTCCCAGCAACACGGCACCAACCACTCCGTCGGCTCCAGCGTGGGCCAGTCCCTGGGCTGGATGCGGGGGTTGGGTATGAGCGCCGGCCTGGCCCCGTCGCTGAGCTTCTCCAAGACCTTCATGGGCGAGGATCACGTGGCCGCCCTGGTGGCCCAGGCCTTGGGCCAGCAGGAGCTGATCCTGGCGGCCATGTCCCTGGAGGGCGGCCTGCTGGTGGACCACTACATCCTCACCGGCTCGCCGGAGGGCCGGCAGATGGCCGAGATGCTGGTGCCGCAGGCCTTCCACGGCACGGAAGAGGTGGCCACGCCGGTGCGCACGCGGCGATTGACGCCGCAGGCGGAGCAATACATCCGCGCCCACGCCCACATCTTCGCTCCCAGCAGCCGGCCGGAGCGTTCCCGCTGGGCCCTGGAGCCCTGGGCAGACAGCTCTCTCCTGACCATGATGCAAGCGGCCAGCGTCGTGGCCCCCGGCGTCTTCGAGGAGGGGATGGCCGTCACCACCCAGGAGCGCATCCCGCCCTTCGCCTTCCGGGCCGACATGCGCGGCGACGTGATCCTGGGCCATTACATCAGCTACGAGACCGGCGTGGTCACCGCCGCCCCCGTGCGGCTCTCCCGAGAACGCATGGCCAACTGGGCTTTCACCGCCGACACCGGCTACGGCAAGACGGTGAGCGCCGAGCGGCTGGTGCTGGAGACCACCCGGGCCTGGCTGGTGCGCTCCATCGTGCTCGATTTCGGCGCCGGCTGGCGCAAGCTCTACACGGTGCTGCCGGAGCACACGGTCATCTATGGCCTCTACCCCGGTGCGCCCAACCCCATCCGTTGGAACCCCCTGCAGATCGGGCGGCGCGTCACGCCGGAGATCCAGCTGGCGGCCACCTGCGAGCTGCTGGTCAACGCCGGGCGCATGGGCCAGCGGCAGCACGGCTGGCTGCGCCAGTACCTGCGGGCGCTGTACCGGGATCACGGCGTCCTGGTGGAGGATCCGGAGACCTGGACGCACGGGCAGTGGGGCCGGGTGCAGCCGGACGAGCGGCAGTTGCTCAGCGAGGCCCTGCAGGAGCGGGGGTTGGGGTCGTTGCCTGCCGGCGACGTCACGCTGGCCAGCCTGCCCGCCTGGGCGCGGCAGGTGCTGGCCGTGCAGCGCTCCCAGGCCGTGGACCTGGTCATGCTCTACGAGCGGCTGCAGGCGCAATTCGACAAGCTCAAGCCAGGCACGCCCGATCACACCTCCATGCAGGGCTTGCTCTTGCGCTTGGAGGCCTTCACGCAGGGGCAGATGGCCCGCATGTACGGCAAGGGCGAGGGGTCCATCGCCATCGAGGACTTCTCGCTGCCCTGGGGCCTCACCGTCCTGGAAGGCGGGCGGATGAGCGACGAGTACGGCAAGGCCGTGATCCTGGGGTTGATCGCCTGGCATCTGTACACCGACGCCTTGATCCGGCGGGAGGAGTCCATCGCCGACCCGGCCCGCAACACGCCCATGCACATCGTCTTCGAGGAGGCCAACAAGGTGCTGGGCGGCGTGGGCGGCGAGGAGGATCCCCGCCAGGGTTCCACGTCGGAGATCTTCCAAAACATGTTCCGCGACGCCCGCAAGTATGCCATCTGGCTCTCGGTGATCGTGCAGTCGCCGGCGCAGCTGGCGCCGGGCATCCTCTCCAGCTGCAACAACCTGGTCGTGGGGCAGCTCAAGAATGAGATGGACCGCAAGGCCGTGCTGACGGCGCTGGCCCGCATGGCCTCCGGCTTCCACGACCAGGACTACGTGCGTTTCCTGGGCCGCATGGCCGTGGCCCAGATGGTGCTCAAGCTGGGCGTGAGCCAGCGCTCCCAGGATCTGGAGCCGATGCTCATCCGGCCCTTGATGGTGGATGCGCCGGAGCCGACCAACGACGACATCGCCCGGAGCTTCGCTCCGGAACTGCAAAGTTCAAAGCTCAAACTCCAAACCCTTTGAGCTTTGAACTTTGGATTTGGGGTTTTGCCGCATGGCTGTGACCATTAGCAAGCGCACACTCATCCTGTCCATCATCGTCCTGATCCTGGCTCTCGTCGTCTTCGTCGTGCTGCCGGGCCGGAAGCAGCCGGCAGCGCAGGCGACGCCCACGGCGGTGCCGACGGCGACACTTGTGCCCTGGTGGGCTTCTGAGCAAGGGAGCAGAGGCGCAGGGGAGCAAGGGAGCCAGGGTGCGGAGGAGCAGA
>JACNHM010000161.1 GCA_014383605.1 Chloroflexota bacterium | reverse complement strand
CGTCGCCGTCCAGGTCCAGCCAGACGAAGTCGCCGATGGAGCCACCGGGGAAGTAACCGAAGTCCGCATCCAGGTAAGGCTCCCCAGGCCCCAGAGCAATGGGGCCGTGCGGTTCGGCGATGCCGGGGCTGAGGTAGACGTCCGCCGGCAGCGTGGTCTCGTCCACGTCCACGCAGTAGTTGCCGATGGGCAGCGGCTCGAAGAGGTACAGACCGCTGGCACTGGTGACGTCGCTATCCAGCCACACGTCATCAGCGGTGCCGCAGTCGCCATCCGCACCGGCATCCAGCAGGTTCACCGTCACATCAGCGATGCCCGGTTCGTCCACATCCTGCACCGCGTCGCCGTCCAGATCCAGCCAGACGAAGTCGCCGATGCGGCCACCCGGATAGTAACCGAAGTCCGCATCCAGGTAGTCCTCCCACGGGCCCAAGGTGATGGGGCCGTGCGGTTCGGCGATGCCAGGGCTCAGGAAGACGTCCGCCGGCAGCGTGGCTTCCACCACATCCACGCAGTAGACGCCCACCGGCAGCGGATCGAAGAGGTATGTGCCCTTGGGGAAGAGAATACGAGTGATGGCCGTATCTATCACCGTATCGGTGGGGTCGCAGAGGCCATTGGCACCAGCGTCCAGAAGGTTCACCCTCACGCCAGGGATGCCCATCTCGCCGGGGTCCCGCACACCATCGGCATCCAGATCCATCCAGACGAGGTCACCGATGGAGCCACCGGGGAAGTACCCGAAGTCCGCATCCAGGTAGTCCTCAGCCGGGTCCAAGGCGATGGGGCCGTGCGGTTCGGCGATGCCGGGGCTAAGGTAGACGTCCGCCGGCAGCGTGGTCTCGTCCACGTCCACGCAGTAGACGCCAATGGGCAACGGATCGAAGAGGTACAGGCCGTCAGCATCGGTGACGGCGCTGTCCAGCCACACCTCGTCACCCGTGCCGCAGAGGCCATCGGGGCCGGCGTCGAGCAGGTTCACCGTCACGCCAGCGATGCCCGCCTCGCCCGCATCCTGCACCGCGTCGCCGTTCAGGTCCAGCCAGACGAAGTCGCCGATGGAGCCGCCCGGATAGTAGCCGAAGTCGGCGTCCAGGTATTGCTCATCGGGATCCAGTTCTGGATTCAGGGCGATAGGGCCGTGCGGATCCTGCATGCCGGGGCTGAGGAAAAGGTCGGGTGCCAGCGAGGCTTCGTCCACGTCTACGCAGTAGCTGCCTGCCAGCAACAGATCGAAGAGGTAGTAGCCATTGGCATCGGTGGTGCGGGTATCCAGGTACATGTCGTCAACGGTGCCACAGAGACCATCGGCACCGGCGGCGTACAGGTTCAGCACCACGCCAGGGATGCCAGCCTCGCCCGCATCCTGCACCGTATCAGCATTCAAGTCCAGCCAGACGAAGTCGCCGATCTCGCTGGTGGGGATCACGGGGGTGATCTCCTGATCCTCAGCACAGTCGGTGCCGGGATCATCGTCGCAGATGACCGCCGTGTTGCTGATCTCTGCCGGGTCCACCAGATCGCGATCCACGATGACCGTGAAGCTCACGCTGCCGTTGGCCGGCGGGCAGAAGTTGCCCAGGTTCCAGCACACCTCGCCGGTCACCGGGTCGTACACGCCGCCGCCCGTAGCGCTGTCGAACGTCGTGCCATCGGGCACCACGTCGCAGATGGTCACGTTGTTCGCCGGCTCGTTGCCCGTGATCTGCCAGAGAATGGTGTATACCAACGGGTCGTTCTTCATGACCGGGCTCGGATCGCCGACCTTGTCAATGGCCAGTTCGTGATCCGCATGCACCGTGCTGGTCACCGTGTCCTCGTCGTATGCACCGCTATCCTCGGTGATGGCGGCGGTGTTGTCTATGAGCGTGCCGTCGGGCAGGCACGTATCTACCAGCACCTCGAAGGTGACGCTGCCACCGTCTGCCGGCGTGATCGTGCCCAGATTCCAGGTCACCGTACCACCGCTCTCGGAGCAGTCGGCAGCCGGCTCGCAACTCACAAAAGTGGTCAGCGGCGGCACCGCGTCGGTGATGGTGGTGTTCTCGGCCCAGCAGTTGCCAGCCACCGCCCAGTCCAGGGTGTAGGTGAGCGGATCGCCTGCTTCCACCGGTTCCGGCGCGGGGGTCTTCTCGATGTCCACGGTGACGTAGGCGGTGACGATGTCCGTGTCGTCGTCGGCGTTGTTGCTGGGATCGTCACCTGGGGTGGAGGTGGAGATGGTCACCGCGTTGGTGATCGGGGTATCGCCACAGGGGAAGAGGGGATCGAGCTCCACCGTCACCTGCACCGTGCCACCAGTACCGTAGTCCACTGTGCCCAACTCGAACGTCACCACACCACCCGTCTCGGTGCAGGTGCCCACGGGGGTGAAGCAGCTCACGAAGCTGGTGCGGTCGGGGATGGTGTCCACGATCACCACATCGTTGGCAAAGCGATCGCCGATGTTGGCGTAGTTGATGTCGTAGGTGAGGACATCGCCAGGCACAGCGTTGGTCACGCCGTCGTCCTTGGTGACCGTCACGTCCGGGGTGGGCAGGGGGATTTCCAACACGTTGCCGACCCAGGTGCCGCTTTCACCGTCAATGTCAACACCGTTGATGAAGTCTGGCGACTCCATCTGGAAGGCCACCCACTCCGCCCCGGCGGGCACCGTGACCTCCAGTGTGGAGATAGACCACTCGGCGTCAATGAAGCCGCCCTCCAGGCCTGTTGCCGGCGGATAGATGGCCCGTGCGCACGGGGGGTCCGCCCAGAAGGGAGCGTAGGCGATCAACTGGCCGCCGTTCACGCCCACGGTGGTGGGCCACTGCTTGTGCAGCAGTTGCGCAGGCGGCGCACCCGTGCCGCTGGTGTACCAGACCGTGTCGCCGCGGCAGTGGCCGTCTGTGAACGACTCGTGGTCCACACCAGCAAAGCTGAAAGTGGCCCGGAGGGTGCGATCAAACGGCGCCGGTTCCAGGAAGTAGACCTCCACCTCCGAAGCGAACTCGACCGTGGAATCGGCATGCCAGAACCAGTCGAACCCTTCGTACACGTGAATCTCAGCCGGGTCGAGGCAAGCCGGGTCTCGCTCATAGGTCACCACCAGCGAGGCGCCGTTGCGCAGGTTCTTGTACGGCAGATGGATGCCCTCCCACCCTCCAATGAGGAGGGTGTTGGTTCCCTGGCCCACGAAACCGCCCATGTTGGCCCGGTAGAGGAACCAATCGGGATGGCCCGGTGGAATGGTCGGCGTGCTGTCCAGCAGCGTGCCCACAATGGGCGTGCCGTTGATGGTCAGCTCAGCATCCTCACTGCCTGCCCACCAGAGCCAGGCATCCACCACCGGTCCAGGCACGTCCACGGTGATGGTCCCATCGCCGTTCCACATGCCCGTTCCCGCCGTCACCACGCCGTAGCACCCTTGCAGGGGGTAACCAGGCATCAAGGCGAAGGGCGCTCCCTCGCTGGCCACGCTTGCGGTCAGCACCAGGGACGCCACCAATACTCCCAACAGCGTAATCACGGGAAGGACACGCCGTTGGATCAGTCGGGACTTGTTCATGCTCCTCTCTCCTTTCGTGATGAATGAATTCCAAACGGGGTTTGAGATGGCCAAAGCCTTCTGAAGTCTGAGGATTGGGTCAGTTTGTTCCCCTCCTTTCCTGAATGGATGAATGAACTCCGAACGGGGACCTTATACCGCCGAACCTGTCGGAGTTTGGGGATCTGCTAGACTTGCAGCCCAGCCTGGCATCGGACGCGTACACACACAGAGTCGCTGCTCTTGCACCACATTATAGCATTCTTTAACCTACATGTCAAGTCCCAGTTTCCACGTTTACGGCTTCCACTGATGACAGTTTCTTCATGCGATCTGGTTCCTCTCGCCCAGGCTGATGCCGGATCACTCTAGCCGCGGCCCTGTTCCGCCTGTAGTTCCTCCCCGCCCAACGTTTTGAGCCAGACGTCTGGATCGGACAAACCTCTTTGCAGCCCCAGCGCAACGAGAGACCCCGCCAGAGCATCAGCGTGAGGGGTGGTGTCGAGAAGGAGACGCACATCGGCTGTTTTTGCCCGTGCGGCCACGGCAGGAAAAGCGGTGACCAGTGCTACCTCTAGATCGCTTCCCCACCATCTGGGTAACGTGCTGAGGTTCAAGACGTAGGTCCCTCGCTCCCGCCTGGCAGACAGATAGCCGAAAGGCTCCCCCTCGTGCAATAACTCGAAGGCCTGGCTGACCGGTGGCCGCTTGGGTAGATAGTGCGCTTCGATCAGCTCCCGGCCCACGGGCTGCGCCTCGTCCAATTCCATCTGCAAGTAGTGCTTGCGCTTCTCCACCACCGCCCGGCCGACCAGCGGCTGCATGTGGATCCCTTCCGGGACTTCTTGTGCCGCCACGGTACCGGTGAATTCCCAGCGCCTGAATTCCAGTGGTTGGAAGCCTGCCTCTAGGAAGCGTTCGGCGATGTAGGCATCGCCCGCCGAGAGGGCGGCCCGCAGGTAGGGGTACTGCCGCTGATCGGCAACCCTCGCCGCGTGAGCCAGCAAGTGGTTTTCGAGGGACTGCCCTTTGCAAGGCTCCAACGCCGCCATGTCCACTATCACGACCGCAGGATGCTCGTAGAGCAGGATCAGAAAACCTGCCAGCTCCCCGCCGATGGTGGCCTGAAAAGTGTCCGCGTTGCGGAACAGGAAACGTGGGGCCGCCCAGCGCTCGTAGAGCGTGCGCTGAATGCGCCTGCGCGCCAGCCTCCGAAAGCGTGGCTCGTCAATCCGTCGCTCGAGCATCAGCCGGGCGATGATGCGGCAGTCAGCTTGCGTGGCTGGAGAAATGACCAGGTCTGAACTCTTCTCTTCCATACCTTCCTCCCGGTGAGGTCACACGCAGCAATATACCACACGAAGTGAAGAATGGAAAAATGGAGGATGGAGGATGGAGGATGGAGGATGGAGGATGGATCACTCTTTCCCCCTGCCCTGTTCCCTTGAAGTGGCACTCGGCGCGTCGAGACGACAGATTTTGGGCTTGCGGGGTTCTGTGCTATAATTCGCCTGTGACCGATTCACGTCCGCCGTCTGCCCAGCCAGCTCGCGTTGGCCTGAACGCGCAATTGCTTTCCCTGACGGAGACCTATCGCGGGGCGGGCATCAACGGCTACATCCACAGCTTGCTGCAAAGGCTGCCGGCAGCCGCACCGGATCTGCGCTTCACGGCCTTCCTGAACGAGCGCGACTTCGCCCCCCCTTCTGGCCTGGCGGTACAGTATGCCCGCGGGCCAACCGGCCGACCGCCCGTGCGCATCGTTTGGGAGCAACTGCTGCTGCCACGGCTGTTACGCGCCTTGGGTATTGATCTCTTGCACGGGCTGGCTTATGCTACCCCCCTGGCTTCCCCTTGCCCGACCGTGGTCACTGTCCACGACCTCACCTTCTTCCGCTTCCCGGAAACCCTCAAGCCATTCAAGCGGCTTTATCTGCGAGCAGCGACGCGCAGTGCCACGCGGCGGGCCGCGCGCATCATTGCCGTCTCTCAGCAGACCAAGGATGATCTGGTACAGCTTCTGCAAGTTCCCCTGGAAAAGGTGGACGTGGTGCATAACGGCGTGAGCGAAGCCTTCCACCCGGTGGCGGCAGAAGAGGTGGCCGCCTTCCGGCAGCGCCGCGGCCTGCCGCCGCGGTTCATCCTCTTCCTGGGCACGCTGGAGCCCCGCAAGAACATTGTGCGCTTGTTGGAAGCGTTCGCCCAATGGGCCAAGACTGCGGGACGGGACATGGGCGACACGGTCAAGCTCGTCGTGGCAGGGGCCAAGGGATGGTACTTCGAGCGCATTTTCGTTCGCGCCACAGAACTGGGGCTGGCCGACGAGGTCCTCTTCCCTGGCTTCCTGCCGGCCCCAGAGTTGCCCTGGTGGTACCGCGCCGCCGAATGTTTCGTCTATCCATCCCTCTACGAAGGATTTGGCCTGCCGGTGCTGGAGGCCATGGCCTGTGGCACGCCGGTGATCACCTCCTCTGCCTCATCGCTGCCAGAAGTGGCCGGCGATGCGGCGATCACCGTGAACCCCTATGACGTCGCCGCACTGGCCGCGGCCATGGGTCAAGTCATGGAAGACGCCGCACAACGGGAGCAGATGCGACAGGCTGGCTTGCAGCAGGCGGCGCGGTTTCCCTGGAGCAAGGCCGTGGCGGAGACAGCCGCCGTCTACCGCCAGGCGTTGGGGGCAGGAGGCGCGCATCATGGCTAGGCGGCTGCGACGCTGGCTTCCCTGGCTCATGGCGGTGAGCGACACGCTGCTGATCATTGCGGCGTTCGCCGTGGCTTTTTGGATGCGCTACAGACTCCAGTGGTTTCGAGCTGTAGACCCTGCTTTCAGCACCACTTTCCGCGCCTACATCCCCCTTGCCGCCCTGCTGACAGGCTTCCTGCTCATCGCCTACCGGGGAGCGGGGCTGTACGACCACCGCCGCACGCGATCCTGGTTGGGCGAGATGCGTGCGATCATCAACGGCACGGCGATCGGGATCGTGACTCTGGTCTTCATCGTCTTTTTTGCCCGCCCTCTCGCCTATTCGCGCCTGATCTTCTTCTATGCGGCTTTCTCGATCACCATCTTCTTAGGGATCTCCCGTCTGGTAAAAGCGATAGTCCTGGCCAGGCTGCGGCGCAGCGGCCGGGCTGTGGACCGGGTGCTCATCGTTGGCGCAGGAGAGATAGGCCGCACAGTGATGCGCAATCTGGTAGCCCAACCGGAGCTGGGCTATCAGGTAGTAGGCTTCGTGGACGATAACCCCGACAAGGCACAGACCGACATCGGCCGCTTCCGGGCTCTGGGGAGTGTGGACAACCTGCCACGCATACTGGAGCAAGAGTGCATTGACGAGGTCATCATCGCCCTGCCCTGGCAAGCGCATCGCAAGATCATCCGCCTGGTCAACGAGTGCCAGCGAGCGGACGTACACGCGCGCATCATCCCCGATCTATTCCAGATGAGCCTCAGTCAGGTGGATGTGGACGACATCAATGGCATCCCCCTCATCGGGGTCAGGGAAGTCAGGCTCACCGGCGTTAACCTGGCCATCAAGCGCGTCGTGGACGTCGTGGTCGCCGTGGTGAGTCTGGCCCTGGCCTTGCCGCTGATGCTGCTGATCGCTCTGGTCATCCGCCTCGATTCTCCTGGCCCGGTACTCTTCCCTCAGGAGCGGATGGGCAGAGGAGGCAGGCTCTTCACCATGCACAAGTTCCGCTCCATGGTCGAGGGAGCAGATGCGGAACAGGAAGCATTGAGCCAGGCTGAAGAGGTAGATGGGCGACGCTTCAAGTTGAAAGATGATCCGCGCGTCACTCGCGTCGGGCGCTTCCTGCGGCGCACCAGCCTCGATGAATTGCCCCAACTCTTCAACGTGCTGCGGGGGGAGATGAGCCTGGTGGGGCCTCGCCCAGCGCTGCCCGCCGAAGTGACACAATACCAGGAATGGCACAAGAAGCGACAGGAAATCGTGCCCGGCCTCACAGGATTATGGCAAGTCAGCGGCCGCAGCGAGATCCCCTTTGACGAGATGGTACTGCTGGACATCTACTACATTGAGAACTGGTCTCTGGGATTGGACTCGCGCATTCTCCTGCAAACCATTCCCAAGGTGATCTTCGGCGAAGGCGCGTACT
>JACNHM010000426.1 GCA_014383605.1 Chloroflexota bacterium | reverse complement strand
CTAGTGTGGGGTTGAACAGGAAATCGCCATCATCCAGCCAGACCCTGACCTGCACGTTGTCAATGCCGATGTCGTCAACGTCGAACTCGTCGCCATCGAGATTGGTGTCGTGCCAGACGAGATTGCCAAGGGTGGCCCGGCCTGCCGGGGCCAGGGCAAAATCAGCGGGCTCCGCTGGAGCAGCCACCGACGCGCCAGCCAGGGCCAGCATCAGCAACACGACACAGATGCCAACTGTGCCGACAACGATCAGCAGACGCGCCGCGCGGGATGTGAAACGCTCTTTCATCTTCCTGCCTCCTTGTTTTGAGTCCTAAACGAGGGCTTTCTCATGGGTGTGAATGACCAGCGGAATAGTCCCCGCTTCCGTGATGAGATGAACAACAGGTCTGGTGCCGAGAGCCGCCAAGGTGACAGCGGGCAACTCAACAGAGGGTCGGAAACCGAATCCGCCTATGTGTATAGACGGCATAGATTGACAAAGGTAACGCGGATGTGGGGTGAGGCGGGCAACGAAAATCCGCACCACTGACGCCTCGTAGCGCCTGTCTGGTGTATTATGGCACGTCCCGCCCATTTTGTCAAACTTCGCAAAGCGGCTTGGAGGCCACACTGGTTTGTGGACCTCGTGCCGAGTCCGTAGTTGTTGGGCGGGTGAAGCTATGGTAAAATAGCCGCCGGCTGATAGCCGATGGAGTGGAGGGAGAGAGCAGTGAGCAGACCACTGGCAGCGTTTTTCGGGCACCACCGGTGCGGAACGACCTACATCAATGATATCCTTCGCCAGGCATGTCGTGAACTGAACTTGCGCCACGTCACAGTCCCCAATGCCAAAGTCTTTAACCACGATCTGCGCGCATTCGTGGCGGAAAAAAGAGTGGGTTTCCTGGCCTTTGTTAACGCCGACTACGAATACGTAAGAAAGCTTGACCAGTTCAGAGGCTTTCACGTGGTGCGCGACCCGCGAGACGTGTGTGTATCGGCCTACTACTCGCATCTTCACAGCCACCCGGTGACAGAGACCTTTCCTGAGCTGGCCGAACACAGGCGGAAGCTGCAAGGGCTGTCCAAGCACGAGGGGCTGCTGTTGGAAATGCAGTTCAGGGAACACGAGTTCAGCCTCATGCGGAGGTGGGACTACTCGCTTCCCCATGTGCTGGAATTCAAGTTCGAGGACTTCATCCAGAATCCTTATCACTACTTCTTGGAGGTCTTTCGTTTTTTGGATCTTCTGGACGAGGAGACATTCGGCTCTGGCCAGAGAATACTTAATCTCATGCAGCGGGGCCTGCGCGCTGTGGAAGGCAAGAGCAGGGGGCGACTCTCCTTCCCTCTGTCGCCCCGGCGCTTGCCGGCAGAGAGGCTCTTGGGCATCATCTGGGAGAATGACTTCACGCGCAAGGCGAAGGGCCGCCAGCCGGGGCAAGAGGATCGGCAGAGCCACTACCGCAAGGGCGTGGCGGGGGATTGGCGAAACCATTTCGACGCCGAACATGTGGAGTATTTCAAGAGCCACTACAACGACGTGCTCATCACACTAGGATACGAACAACATCCCGATTGGCAATAGATTCTGCTGGTAGCTCCAGGCGAAGGCATAACGACCGGAGGCGTGTCAGTTGACAGGGAGGATCATACGGCAGGCCATCACGGTGTGCCTTCTTCTGGACACGACCCTTGGGAAGTGGCGAGCAGTGCAAAGGCGATGAACTCATGAAAGCTGCGATTCTTGCTGTGGGGGACGAACTGACCTGCGGCTATCGGCTGGACACCAACTCCCAGGCCATCTCGCGCCGGTTAGCTCCTGTGCCCGTGGAGGTTGTCCTGCACCTCAGCGTGGGCGACGATCTGGAAGTCATCCAGCGGGGGCTGCGCACGGCGCTGGCGGCGGCCGACGTGATCATCATCACCGGCGGCCTGGGCCCCACGGAGGACGATCTGACCCGCCAGGCGGTGGCGGCCTTCTTCGATCTGGCGCTGGTGGAGAACGCCGAAGCGCTGGCTCGCCTTCGGGAGCGGTTCGCCCGCCGCGGGCGCACGATGCCGGAGAGTAACCTCATCCAGGCCCAGGCGCCTGCGGGCAGCCAGATCATCCTCAACGACCGCGGCACGGCGGCCGGCTTCTACCTGCCGGCAAACGGCCGGCACATCTTCGTCACCCCTGGCATCCCCTACGAGATGGAAGGGATGCTGGAGGGGTTCATCCTGCCGCGGCTGCGGGGTCTGGCGGGCGATGGACATCACGTCCGGCGGGCGGCGCTCAAGGTCTACGGCCTGCCGGAGTCGGGGATCAACGAGCGCATCCAGCCGATGATGGCCCGCGACCGCAACCCGCTCCTGGGCCTCTTGCCCCACCGGGGCACCATCACCATCGAGGTGGTGGCTGCCGGCGCGACGGTGCCGGAGGCGGAAGGGCTGCTGGAAGCAGACCTGGCAGCGTTGCGAGCCGAGTTGGGCCAGCACGTCATCAGCGAGGACGGGCGCGAGCTGCCGCAGGTGGTGGCCGATCTGCTGGTCGCGCAGGGCCTGACCATCGCCGTGGCCGAGCTGGGCACCGGCGGGCTGCTGGCCGCCCGGTTCAGCGAGCCGGAGGGCTATGCGCGCTACCTGCGCCGCAGCATGATCTTCAGTTCGGAACGGGATGCGTCGGGACGGGGGAAGCGAAGTACCCTGCCCGGCGAAGAGGATGCCCTGATCATGGCCAACGTCATCCGGCAGGTCAGCCAGGCGGACATCGGCGTGGGCGTGGGAGCCATCATCACGCCGGAGGACAGCACCCCGGATCGGCCCTACGGCGCGGTGCACGTGGCGGTGAACCTGCGGGGGCGGGAGACCTGGCGGCAGATCAGTTTCAACGGCGATCGGTTGCGCGTGCGGGAATGGGCCGCCGATGCTGCCCTGGCCCTGGTGCGGCTGTGGGTGCTGGAGCAACTGAGCGGTGATTCTGCCGCGCTTTCCGATTGGCTGTGGGCTCCGTCGCAGATCGAGGGCAAAGGTGGCTGACCCATCGCCCCAGCGTCGGCTGGCGGTGCAGGTCGCCGCCGCCACGCTGATCCGATGGGTTGTCAACGTCGGCCACCGCATGGTCTATCCCTTCCTGCCGGCCATTGCCCGCGGGCTGGGCATCTCCATCTCATCGGCGGGCCTGCTGATGACGGCCCGCTCCGCCGTCGGCCTGGCCAGCCCGCTGTTCGGGCCGCTCTCCGATCGCTTCGGGCGGCGGCGGATGATGGCCACCGGGCTCTTGACATTGGCCGGGGGCGGGGTCGTCGTTGCCCTCATTCCCCGCTATCCGGCAGCCTTCGTCGGTTTCCTGCTCCTGGGCCTGGCCAAGGTCATCTTCGATCCCAGCCTGCAAGCCTACCTGGGCGATCGGGTGCCTTATCACCGGCGCGGGCTGGTCATCGCCGTCACCGAACTGGCCTGGGCGGGCGCCATCCTCATCGGCGCACCGGCCATTGGACTGATCATTGAGCGTGCGGGATGGCGGGCGCCCTTCGGGTTGCTGGCGGGACTGGCCATTGTTGGGCTGGCCGGGTTGCTGGGGGTGCTGCCGAACGATGGCCGAGGCGCGGCCTCCCCTTCCGCCGCTCGCTCCTTCGGCGCGGCCTTCCGGCTGGTGCTGAGCCACCGGGCCGCTGTGGGGGCGCTGGCCGTAACCTTCTTCCTGATGGCGGCCAACGAGATTGTGTTCATCGTCTACGGGACGTGGATGGAGACGAGTTTTGGCCTGTCGGTGGGCCGGCTGGGGCTGGCGACGATGGTCATCGGCGTGGCTGAGATGTTGGGCGAGATCGGGGTGGGCGGGCTGGCGGACAGGGTGGGCAAGCGGGCCTCGGTGGCTGTGGGGTTGGCGCTGACGTCGGCTGCCTACGTCGCGCTGCCGCTCCTTTCGGCCAGCCTGCGGTCGTCGCTGGCAGGCCTGTTCTTGCTCTTTCTGTGTTTTGAGTTTACCATTGTGGCGATCATTCCCCTGGCCACGGAGTTGGTGCCGGCGGCGCGGGGCACGATGATGGCCCTGAACGTGGCGGCTCTGTCCCTGGGACGCGCCGTTGGTGCGCCGCTGGGCACGGCTCTCTGGTCCGCTGGCGGGCTCTTCTGGAACGGTCTGGCAGCGAGCGCGGCGACGCTGCTTGCTCTGGCGGTGCTGCTGGCGCTCGTTCGGGAGCGGTCGCCGTGACGACGAAGGACGAATGACCGATGACGAATGACGGATGTGGACTGTTCGTCTTTCGTCGTCCGTCCTTCGTCGCTGGTTCATCAGGAGTGATGTGATGCAGATTTTGGCCGTGGACATCGGCACGGGAACGCAAGACATCCTGCTGTTCGACAGCGATCGGGAGGTGGAGAACTGCCTCAAGATGGTGATGCCCTCGCCCACGCTGCTGCTGGCGGACGCCGTCCGCGCCGCCACGCGCCGCGGCGACGACCTGCTGCTCAGCGGCGTGACAATGGGCGGCGGCCCCTGCAGTTGGGCGGTGAGCGATCATCTCCAGGCGGGCTACCGCGTCTGCGCCACGCCGGCCGCCGCGCGCACCTTCAACGACGACCTGGACGCCGTGGCCGAGATGGGCGTGACGCTGGTCAGCGAGGACGAAGCGAAAATGATCGGCGGCGATGTGACGCGGCTGCGCATGGCCGACTTCGACTACCGGGCCATCGCCGGTGCCTTCGCCCGTTTCGGCGTGGATCTGGACGGCGACCTGGACGGCATCGCCGTGGCCGTCTTCGATCACGGCCACGCCCCGCCGGGCGTGAGCGACCGGCTCTTCCGCTTTCGCTACCTGGAAGAGCGCATCCGCGCCGAGAACCGCCTCTCGGCCTTCGCCTTCCTGGCTGAAGATGTGCCTGCCATCATGACCCGCCTGCGGGCAGTGGCCGCCAGCGCGCCGCGGGACGACATCCCCTTGCTGCTGATGGACACGGCCCCGGCGGCGGTGCTCGGCGCGCTGCAAGACCCCGCCATCGGCAGGCGGCGGCCGCTCCTCGTGGCCAACGTGGGCAATTTCCACTGCCTGGCCTTTCGGCTGGGAAGATCGGGCATCGAGGGATTGTTCGAGCATCACACCGGCGAGCTCAGCGCCGAACAACTGGACGGCTTCCTTGACCGGCTGGCTGCCGGCAGTCTTACCCACGACGAGGTCTTCGAGAGCAAAGGCCATGGCGCGGTGCTCTTCCGTCGCCAGGCCGTCCCTCCGGACGAGCGCGGCGTGGCCGTGACCGGCCCGCGGCGCGGCCTGCTGCACGCCTCGCGCCACAATCCCTGTTTCGCCACCCCCTTCGGCGACATGATGCTGGCCGGCTGTTACGGCCTGATCCGCGCCTACGGCGAGGTGGTGCCCGGGGCTGGCGAGACCATTGGCCGCGCTTTGGCCGGCGGCGGAGGCAAGCCGCTGTGGTGAGCAGAGGCGAATGACGAAGGACGAACGACGAAGGTTGGGCATTGGTCATTTGCCATTGGGCCATTTGCCTGAGAGGACGCCATGGTGAAGACGGATCAGAGAGCGCGTCGCAGCATCCTGGCGGTCAACCTGGGGCTGGTGGCCAACGTCTTGCTGGCCGCGCTGAAGACGATCATCGGCACTCTGGGCCACAGTCCCGCCCTGCTCGCCGACGGCATCAATTCCACCTCCGACGTGGCCTACAGCGTCGTGGTCAGCGTGTTCATGCGCCGGGCCAGCAAGCCACCCGATCACGAGCATCCCTACGGCCACAGCCAACTGGAGAGCATCGCCGCTCTGATCGTGGGCTCCTTTGTCATCACCACGGCCATTGCCATTTTCTGGGACGCAGTGAACAACGTGTACGACCTGTTGAGCGGGCAAGGCAGCTTCGGCGGGGCTACGGTCATGGCCTTGTGGGTGGCCTTTTTCACCGTGCTGCTCAAGATCGGGCTGACCATCTTCACTCAGCGGATCGGCCGCCAGACGGAAAACGCCGCCGTGCTGGCACTGGCCTACGATCATCGCAACGACATCTTCTCCGCCGCGGCGGCGGCAGTGGGTATCTTTCTGGGCCGGCAGGGCTACCCCTGGGTGGATCCGCTGGCCGGGGCGCTGGTGGCTCTGGTCGTCCTGCGCACGGGCGTCGAGATCCTGCGCCAGTCCTCGGCCGATCTGATGGACACGGTACCGGGCCGCTCGCTGGCGCGGCAGATCACCGAGCTGCTGCGCCCCATTCCGGGCATCGAGCAGGTGGAGGAGATCCACGCCCACCGCTTCGGGCCTTACCTGGTCATCAACGTCACCATTGGCGTCGAGGGGGCGCTGAGCGTAGCGGCGGGCGACGCCATCGCCTCGCAGGTAGAGTGCACCCTGTGCCGGAACATCGAGTTCCTGCGCCGCGTCCACGTTCACTACCATCCCGCCCGCATTCCTGCAGCACAGGATGGGACACGTGCGGATAGAGATCAATGCACGTAGCGATGGCGACGAATGACGGATGACGAAGGACGAATGGCTGCTTTCGTCCTTCGTCGTTCGTCCTGTCAAGACTCAAGCATGGATGGAAGGAGATAACCGATGAGCAGCATGAACAGGCGCCAACGTTTGGAAGCGGCCATCGCCGGCCAGCCGGTGGATCGTCCGCCGGTGGCCCTGTGGCGGCACTGGCCCGGCGACGACCAGCGGGCGGAGGGCCTGGCCCGCGCCACGCTGGACTTCCAGAGCGCCTTCGACTTCGATTTCATCAAGTTCATGCCCTCCAGCAACTACTGCCTCGCTGACTGGGGAGCGGAGTCGTGGTGGCTGGGCAATCAGGAGGGCACACGGAACTGGGGGCCGCGGGTCATCCAGCGACCGGAGGACTGGGCGCAGTTGCGCGTGCTCGACCCAGGCAGCGGCATGCTGGGCGAGATGCGCCGCGCCCTGGGCATCGTCGGCCAGGCGGTGGGCGAGGAGGTGCCCTTCATCCAGACCATCTTCAACCCGCTGGCCCAGGCCAAGAACCTGGCCGGCGAGCGGCTGCTGGCCGACCTGCGCCAGCACCCCGACGCCTTCAAGGCCGGTCTGGAGACCATCACCGAGAGCACCGTCCGCTTCATCGAGGCGGCGCGGGAGACGGGTATCGCCGGCATCTTCCTGGCTTTACAGCACGCCACCTACGATCTGCTGAGCGAGGCCGAGTACCGGGAGTTTGGTCGCCCTTACGACCTGCGCATCCTGGCGGCCGGCGAGGGGTTCTGGTTCAACCTGTTGCACCTGCACGGCCACAACGTGATGTTCGACCTGGTTGCCGACTACCCCGTGCAGGCCATCAACTGGCACGATCAGGAGACGCCGCCGGCGCTGGGCGAAGCGCTGGAGCGGTTCCCCGGTGCGGTGGTGGGCGGGATACACCGCGAGGCGACGATGCTGCGCGGCAGACCGGAGCAGGTGCGCGCCGCGGTGCAGGCGGCCATCGAAGCAACCGGCGGGCGGCGGCTCATCGTCGGCACCGGCTGCGTGACCTTCACCAACACGCCCGTGGGCAACATCCGCGCGGCGCGGGAGGCGGTGGAGGGTAGATGATGGTGCTGATGGTGTGAGACGCTGCGCGCTTAGGGTCCGCAAAAGAACAACTTCCCGACACGATGTCATTGCGAGCGTTTTTTGCGAAGCAATCCCCACGTTTGTCTAGGAAGGAGATTGCTTCGTCGCAAAAAGCGCTCCT
>JACNHM010000422.1 GCA_014383605.1 Chloroflexota bacterium | reverse complement strand
TTCCGGCTGCCACTGCTCAAGTCGCGGTCACGACCTAAAAACCTACCCTTGAAAGCCCCACACCCCCCCGTCAAAGCGTCCAAAGAGTCAAAGTACCAAAGCGTCTCATTGTCCGCCACGGACGGGCCACACGTAGAAGTCGTGCGCCTTACTGTCGTAGTTCACCAAGCCGTCGTACAGGTACACGTACCAGGCGTAGCCCGTGTGGTACGCGGAGGTAGTACTCGACCAGTAGACGTACGACTGGACGCCGTCGAATGGAGTGTCAGCCGTCCACCTTCCCGTTCCCGCCGTGTCGGGCACAGAAGGGTCGTAAACACCATAATGGATCAGGCTCAACAGCTCGTTTACGTTCGGCAGCCGCCAGTCCGTATGACCCGCACCACAGTTGGAGTAGGTCCCAGCGTTGATCCCTGCCACGAAGTCCAACGCATGCTGCCAAGTGACTCTACCATCCCCAGCCGTAACATCATTGTCAAAGTTGTAGGTTGCATGCTGGGTACTAATGCAATTGGCATCCTGCAACCAGATCAGCCCCGTCAGGTTGTCCGTCACCGTGCCACTGCTCTTCGTGAAACGGGGATTCGGCCAGGCGACGCCTTTCTCCAGGTCGCCGTCATCGCCAGTAGCAATTGTTACGGTCACTCCGGTCTTGGGAACAACAGCGGCATAGGTGGCGATGGTACCGGTGCCGGTGATCACCCCCCACGCGCCCGAAGTCAACCCCCAGGCGGTCTTGCCACTGGACACATCGGCCACGCCAGCGCCATTCGTGTCATCCACCGCCGGGGCCTCGGCCATCACCTCATCCAGGGTGTGGCCCGTACCCGCCGTCGGCCCGCTGCTGGGCTCCGTGAACGTGGTCATCTTCGCAGTCTCTGCCCCAGTATCCAGGCGGTCATAGATCTGCTCCAGGGTGTACATCTGCGCGTCGGCATGAGTAGGAGCCTCGGGGGAATCTATCTGCCCGGCCAGCACCACTGCCACCGATGCGAGCAACACCCCTACCACAATTCCGACCAGTCCGATTAGTACGTACTTGCTGCGCATTTTGAACCTCCTCTATCTCTTGATGTTGTAAAACGCCCCCATCCCCGCGTAAACGCCGATCTCCGCCAGCTCCTCCTCGATGCGCAGGAGCTGGTTGTACTTGGCCACGCGATCGCTGCGGCAGGGAGCGCCGGTCTTGATCTGGCCAGCGTTCAGGGCCACGACCAGATCAGCGATGGTCGTATCCTCGGTCTCGCCGCTGCGGTGGGAGACGACGGCCGTCCAACCGGCTCGCTGGGCCAGGTGCACGGCGGCAATGGCTTCGGTCAGCGTGCCGATCTGGTTGACCTTGCAGAGCAGCGAGTTGGCCGCCTTCTCTTTGATGGCCCGCTCCACTCGCTCCACGTTGGTCACCAGCAGATCGTCGCCCACGATCTGCACCCGGTCGCCAATGCGCTCCACCAGCAGCGTCCAGTGCTCCCAATCGTCTTCGGCCAGGCCGTCCTCGATGGAGATGATGGGGTATTTCTCCACCCAATCCTGGTAGAAGGCCACCATCTCCTCGCCGCTGAGCTCCCGGCCCTCTTTTTTGAGGACGTATCGCCCGTCGTGGTAGATCTCGCTGGCGGCGGGGTCGAGGGCGATGTAGATGTCCTCACCCGGCTTGTAGCCCGCCCGCTCGATGGCCTCCAGGATGACTTCAATAGCCTCCTCGTTGGAGCCCAGGCTGGGAGCAAAGCCCCCCTCGTCGCCCACGCTGGTGCTGTAGCCCTTGCCCTTCAGCACCTTCTTCAGGCTGTGGTAAACTTCAGCGCCCCAGCGCAGGGCCTCGGCGAAGCTGGGCGCACCGGTGGGCGCGACCATGAACTCCTGCAAGTCGGTGGAATCGGCGGCGTGCTTGCCCCCGTTGAGGATGTTCATCAGCGGCACGGGCAGAGTGCGCGCCGATACGCCGCCGACGTAGCGATAGAGGGGCAGCCCTTGCTCCGCGGCAGCGGCCTTGGCCACGGCCAGCGAGACGCCCAGGATGGCGTTGGCTCCCAGGTTCCCCTTGTTGGGCGTGCCGTCCAGGGTGATCAGAAACTCATCAATGCCCACCTGGTCCAGCGCATCCCAGCCTATCAGCTCGTCGGCGATGGTGGTGTTGACGTTGTCCACCGCCTTCAACACGCCCTTGCCCAGGTAGCGGCCCGTGTCGCCGTCGCGTAGCTCCACCGCCTCGTGGACGCCGGTGGACGCGCCTGATGGCGCCGCTGCTCTCCCCACCGCTCCACTCAGCAAAAACACCTCCACTTCTACTGTGGGATTACCCCGCGAATCCAGTATTTCGCGAGCCCTTACATCTTCGATAAAAGTCATGGTTCAGCCTCCTCCTTTGATAAGTTTTGCCCTAACCACTCTATGAAACGCTCCAGAGTCATTGGCTCTGTCAAGCTCAATCTATCGTCGGCCGTGTGCTGGTGCGGCGTGCGTTCGCCCAGATGGCCACGGTACTCCCTGCCGTAACGCAACCTGACAGCTCGCACGTCGGGCGTGTTGTCGAAACCGTGCACCAATCGGTTATCCGCGTCAAGCACATAGTAGGCGTAGCGGATGTTCCCATCGGGCAGAATGATCTCGGAAATGATGATGCGGTAAACTCCCCACCGCCCTTCCACGTCTATCAACGCACGGGCCGGGCGTTCGTCACGTCGAGTGATCTGCACATCGCGGAAAGTCGCCCGCGCCGTGGCGATCAACTCATTGATATATTCTCCAACCGGGCGATCCATTCGCGCATCTCCTCGACGTAGAACTCCCACTGCTGGAAGTCACGCTCCCAGGTGGGATGACTTTGACGAAGACTAGCCACATACTCCTCATCGCCGGTAACACGGGCGTAGAAAACCTCGTACGTACAATCATACTTCTCTTCCCAGGGCCGGGTCTGGCGACGTAAATCGGCGATGCGCTGGCCGATTCTCTCCATGGCGTAGTGGCGCAACGCCTCGTCTACTGCACGTTGTACGTCGCCCAGAGGAGCAAGGATATCAGTGTATTTCTTGCTTACCGTGACCGTTGACATCAAGTAACACCTCCCTTCGCCTTCAAGAGCTGACGTTCGATGATCACTGTAAATCGGTATCTGTTCATAGATCTGTCCTTTCAGGTCAGCGCTGATTATAGCATATAAAATCAGGCGGGTCAATTTGACAGATGATCCAATCTGTGCTACAATTACCGCAGAATCCTCAACACTGAATAGGGTCTTATTCCAATGAGCCAAACCCCGCAGACAAATCCCATCATTATTAGCCTCATCGTAGTTGAGCTCCTTAGCATTGAGGGGCTAATGATGGTTGGGAGGAGATCGGGGTAGAATACATAATTGCAATTTGAAAAGCCTCCCAATCGGGAGGCTTTTTTGTTTTGCAGCAGAACAGTAAACTGAACCACATTCGTGCAACATATCTACTCACTTTATGCTCGCAGCGGACCCTAGTCCGCTGCTCCAACGGCGATGACCAGTGCCAAGATTGTGAAACACGCGCTTGACCAAGGTCACAATAGATCGCCTAGGCCGCTGGACTAGGGTCCAGCGGGAGCAGGTGAGTAGTCACCGCGCAACTGAATAACGACTAAGCAGGTCTGAGGTGACCTGCTCTCTAACGTCTCTGACGACGATTCTGCAATGATGCCTTCGCCCACGCTGTCTTACCGACCGTGCGGGCCAAGGCGTTTTGTTTGGGTAGCGAAAGGAGAATGACCAGGAATGAGAAGCGAAGCACTGAAACAAGGGATAGAACGGGCCCCTCACCGCTCGCTCCTGCGCGCGGTGGGGTGCACCGACCGGGAGATGGATCAGCCATTTGTAGGCATCATCAACTCCTTCAACGAGGTTATCCCCGGCCACACCCACCTGCGCCACATCGCCGCTGCCGCCGCGGCCGGCGTCCGCATGGCCGGCGGCACGCCCTTTGAGTGCTCCACCATCAGCGTCTGCGACGGACTGGCCATGAACCACCAGGGCATGAAGTATTCCCTGCCCAGTCGTGAGCTCATCGCCGACTCGGTGGAGATAATGGCCCAGGCTCATGCCTTCGATGCCCTGGTGCTCATCCCCAACTGCGACAAGATCATCCCGGCTATGTTGATGGCCGCCGCCCGGCTCAACGTCCCTTCCCTGCTCATCAGTGGCGGGCCGATGCTGGCTGGCCAGTTGGACGGAGAATACGTTGACCTCAGCGATGTCTTCAAAGCCGTGGGAGCGGCGGCCAGAGGTGAGATGAGCGAGGCCGATCTACTGCGACTGGAGCGGGCGGCCTGTCCTGGCTGCGGCTCCTGCGCGGGCATGTTCACGGCCAACACCATGAATTGCCTGACAGAAGCACTGGGCATGGGCCTGCCCGGCAACGGCACCATCCCCGCCATCAGCGCGCAGCGAATATGCCTGGCCAAAGAGGCGGGCCTGCAAGTGATGGAGCTACTGGAGAAGGACATCCGGCCTTTGGACATCCTGACTCACGCCGCCTTTAGCAACGCCTTCACTGTGGACATGGCTCTGGGAGGCTCCACCAACTCCATTCTGCACCTGCTGGCTGTGGCCCACGAGGCTGGGGTGGATTTCCCGCTGGCTAAGCTCAACGATTTCAGCGCGCGCACGCCGCACTTGTGCAAGATGAGCCCCGCCGGCAAGCATCACATCGAGGATCTGGATCGGGCAGGCGGCATACCCGCCGTGATGGGCCGACTGATGCCCGCTGGCCTGCTGGACGACGAGGCCCTGACGGTGACGGGCCACAGTCTGGGCGAGAACCTGGCCGGTGCAACAGTGTTCGACCCTGGAGTGATCCGCCCCCTCGATGATCCGTACTCGCCCACTGGCGGCCTGGCCATGCTCTTCGGCAACCTGGCCCCCGAAGGATCGGTGGTCAAGCAGGCGGCCGTAGCCCCTGAGATGCTCACCCACCGCGGGCCAGCGCGGGTTTTTGACTCAGAGGAAGAGGCCACCGCTGCGATCATGGCCGGTCGCTTCCAGAAAGGCGACGTCATCGTCATCCGCTACGAAGGGCCACGAGGCGGGCCAGGGATGCGGGAGATGCTGACCCCCACCTCCCTGCTCACTGGCATGGGCATGGACAGGGAGATAGCTTTGCTGACCGACGGGCGATTCTCCGGAGCTACCCAGGGGGCAGCCATCGGCCACATCTCGCCCGAGGCGGCAGCAGGTGGCCTGCTGGCCATCGTCAGGGATGGCGACCCCATCGCCATTGACATCCCCGCTCACTCCCTGAACCTGGAGCTGACCGAGGGGGAGATCAACAATCGCCTGGCTGACCTGCCGCCCTGGCAACCCAAAGTGAGCTCCGGCTACCTGAAGCGCTACGCCGAGGCTGTCACTTCGGCCAGCACAGGCGCGGTTTTCAAAAGTTGATGAAGAAAGGAGAAGAAATCATGAAAAACGATATCCGTTTCGTTTACGAGAGTCACAACCCTTTGGGCGCTCAGGAGGAGCAGCGCGACGCCGTCTACCAGGCCGCGCGGCGACACCTTCCCCACGTGGTCGCCTGGATCTCTCCGCAGGGCAACGCCCCCCTTTGGGTAGTCCTACCCCTGGAGATTGACCCTGGGGAACTGCTGCGATTGTCCGAACAGGAGGGAGTGGCCTTCATTCCCGGCCCAGTGGCTCACGACGAGCGCAACACCGCCATCCTCCATTTCTCGCATTTAGAACCCAACGAGATCGAGGAGGGCATCAAGCGCCTGGGAAGACTCATCGTCAAATACATGGACCTTGACTCTCAGGCTAACGGAATGCCCTCGTCTCGCTTCGTAGGGCCGTGAGTTGGAAGTTGGATATTGGAAGTTGGAGGTTAGAGATTGGAGGGAACCATGAAACTTAGCGGAGCTCACATCGTTTGGGAGAGTCTGGTGCGGGAGGGGGTGGAGGTGGTGTTCGGCATCTCGGGCGGGGCGGTGATTCACCTCTACCACGCCTTGCCCGAATATCCCATCCACCACGTCCTGATGCGCCACGAGCAAGCGGCAGCCCACGCCGCCGACGGCTACGCCCGGGTCACGGGCAAGGTGGGGGTGTGCCTTGCCACCTCAGGGCCGGGGGCTACCAACCTGGTGACTGGGCTGGCCACGGCGTACATGGACTCCTCGCCAGTGGTAGCCATCACTGGCCAGGTACCCACCTCGTTGATCGGCAAAGATGCTTTTCAAGAGGTGGACATCACCGGCATCACTTTGCCCATCACCAAGCACAACTACCTGGTAACAGAGGTCGAAGCCCTGCCCACGGTGATTAAAGAGGCGTTCCACATTGCCCGCAGCGGGCGGCCAGGGCCGGTGCTGATAGATATCGCCAAGGACGCACAAGCTGCCAGCGTGGAATATGAGTATCCGGAAGAGGTGAACCTTCCCGGCTACCGCCCCACCCTGATCGGCAACCGACGCCAGATCAAGCAGGCCGCCCAGCTCACCAACGAGGCCCAACGTCCCCTCATCATCGCCGGCCACGGGGTTATGCTCGCTGGCGCCGAAGCCGAGCTGAGAGAGTTGGCGGAGAAAGCCCAGATCCCGGTAGTCAACACGCTGCTGGGCCTCAGCACCATCCCCGAAACCCATCCCCTCTGCCTGGGGATGGGGGGCATGCACGGCGAGGCCTACGCCAACAAGGCCCTGCAAGAAGCGGACTTGATCCTCAATATCGGCAGCCGCTTCGATGACCGCCTGACGGGGCCGGTCAGCACCTTCGCCCCTGAGGCGAAAATCATCCACATAGATATTGACCCGGTGGAAATAGGCAAGAACGTGCCGGTGGATCTGCCCATCGTCGGCGATGCCAGGAACATCCTCCAGGCTCTCCTCCCCTTGATCGAATCAACCAGCCACTCAGATTGGATCGGCAAGATTGACAGATGGC
The DNA here is from genome assembly GCA_014383605.1 of Chloroflexota bacterium. The sequence goes on along the minus strand of JACNHM010000422.1, from coordinate 794 downwards.
GCGCCGAGTCAGCCGAGCGCGACATTCTGACGCAGGAGACCGACGCCCTCATCCCCCCGTACGCTGTCCGCCAGATCTGGCACGCCACCGGAGGCAACGCCATCATGGTCAGCGACGTGGGGCAGAATCAGATGTGGGAGGCCCAGTACTTCCTCCACCATAAGCCGCGCGGCCTGCTCTCCTCAGGAGGGCTGGGCACCATGGGCTTCGCTCTGCCGGCGGCTATCGGGGCCCAGATGGGAAAGCCCGATGAGACGGTCTGGGCCACGGCCGGCGACGGCGGCTTCCAGATGAACATCCAAGAGCTGGCTACGGTGGTTCAGGAAGAGTTACCCATCAAGATAGCCATTCTGAACAACGGATTCCTGGGCATGGTGCGCCAGTGGCAGCAGCTCTTCTTCGAGGGACGCTATTCCGGCACACCGCTCCTGGGGCCTGACTTCGCCAAGGTGGCGGAAGCCTACGGCATCCCTGGCTTCACGGTGAGAGAGAAAAGCGAGGTGATTCCTGCCATCGAGCAGGCCATGGCCACCGACGGGCCGGCTCTGATTGACTTCATCGTCGAGCAGGAGGAGAACGTCTATCCCATGGTCGCGCCCGGCGGCTCTATCGGCGACATGCTGCGGAGACCGCAACCGGAGGAAGTTCAAAGCTCAAAGTTCAAAGCTCAAAAGGGGGGAGGTTCAAGATGAGGCATACTCTGGTCGCTTTGATGGAAGACAAACCCGGCGTGCTGAATCGGATTTCCAGCCTTTTCCGCCGCCGCAACTTCAACATCGAGAGCCTGACCGTCG
>JACNHM010000201.1 GCA_014383605.1 Chloroflexota bacterium | reverse complement strand
GTATTCTACCGCTGCGGCGCCGACACTGGAGGTCACCGATGCTTCGAAGGTTGCCACATCGAAGGGATTCTCGACCACAAACGGCCCGCTGACCTCGACGGAAAGGTCATCCATGCAGAAGTCTACCATCCTGGCCATCACCTCGTCGCGGGTGGTGAAGCCGGTGTCGCTGTTGATGCCCTCGAAGCCGAAGGAGAGGTAGAGGCTGCGGTAGGGGTAGCGGGTCCAAGGCTGCTCCAGCGTGGGAGCGTCGTAGCGGGCTGCGCCCACGAAGCCAGACTCCACCTGCGCGCCGTCAATGGCGGCAAAGATGGGGTAGATGCTATCGGGGGCCTCGGTATCGCCGTAGGGGGCGATCCGAACCTCGTCCACGTAGTACTGGTTGGCCGCGCCGTCCTCCCAACCCACGAGCTCGTCATCCTCGATGATGGGCGCTGAACCGCTGATATCCAGCGTCAGGCCGCTGAAGATCGAGCCTGGCTGGCCGACCACCGCAGGCACCGGTGGCAGGATACCGGCATAGCCGGGATCGAAGATGCTGTCCTGCAGGTACTTGGTGCCCAGGTTGCCGGCGTAGAGGAAGTAGCCATCGCCGCCCGAGTCCAGGGCATCCCAGGCGGAGGCCAGGTCCTGACCAGAGGCGATGAGGCAGCCGCCGCCGAACTGCCAGTCGGTGAGGGTCTGCATGTCTATCACCGTGAGCGGCGTGGCGACGGTGAAGCTGCCGTTCGGGTAGTAGTTGTCACCGCTCCAGTAGATGATCACATCGTAGGCGGCCAGCTCGGCTGCCGTGGGCAGCGTTCGCGGGTTGGCGTAGTGGGCATCGGCGTTGTAGTAGTCGTAGGCCACGCCCAGGCTGTCCAGCGCGCCGGCGTAGAACTCGGCGTAGTCCGGGTAGCCCACCAGGTAGCTGAAGTCGTTGTCTACCAGCAGCACCCTGGCATCACCCATCGGCGCTTCCACCCGCACCCAGAGGGGGATGTGGTTGAGGTGCACGCCGTCGTCGAGCCATATCATGCCGGTGTAATCGCCCGGAGCAGCGCCGGTGGTGTCCACCGTGACGTCGAAGGTCAGCGCTTCGCCAGGGGCGAAGGTGTGGCTCGCCGGGGTCACGCTCGCCGCGATGCCAGCATCGGCCACGACGGAGATCTCATGGAGGCCGCCGGCTCCGCTGACGTCCAACGCCCAGACGGACAGAGTCTTCACGTCACCGGCGTTGAGCGGGCCGAAGCTGAGGGAGGGCGGGTAGAAGGTCAGGCCGGGATCGCCAGCCTTGCCCAGGTCGATGCGGCCGGCGCCCATGTCCAGCACGCTGGCCGGCACCGTGTGGCCGGCATCGAGCCAGACCTCGGTGACCGATGTGCTCATCAGCGCCGACTTGATCTGGTCGTTCCACCAGTCGGGGTGCAACTGCTTGAGCAGCGCGGCTGCGCCAGCCACGTGCGGCGCGGCCATGCTGGTGCCGCTGGCCTGACCAAAGCCGGCGTGCTGATCAACGCCCGTGGCACCCGATGCGTAGCCGCCGGAGAGGATGTTCACGCCGGGGGCGGTGACGTCCGGCTCCAGGAAGCGGGCGAAGGCCGGGCCGCGGCTACTGAAGCTGGCGATGACGTCGGGCACGTTGCCCAGTTGGAAGGCGAAGGTGTCCACCGCAAACTGGGAAACCGCTCCATTGGCGGCGTACCAATCCACGAGGGCCAAGCCATTCGTGTGTCCTATGAAGATGGAGGGGATCGTTACCTGGTCGCCAACCGCGCCCCCTCCCATGCTCACCAAACCCTCGCCGCCTGCTGCATGGTTACGAATCACGACAAAGACCGCACCAGCCTGCTCGGCGTTGAGGACCTTCAGGCCGAACTCACACACGCCGCGGCTTATCACTGCGGCTTTGCCGTCGAATGCGGCAGCTGGCCAGGCGTTGCAGCCCTCGAAGTTGGCTGCATCTATCGAGTCGGAGGTCACATAGTCAAAGGGACCCACGATCTGGCCCGATGGCAGCGCTGGGCCGAAGGCGGCTGTTGCATAGGGAATGTCAAGCAGCTCGTCGGGAACAGGTTCTGGCGCGGTGACGTTGAAGCGACCAGAGGCAATCGTCCCGGTGGTGCTGCTGGCGGCCACTTCCATCACCGTCGGGGAAGAGTCCCAGGTGGTGGAAGAACCGGGCCCGCTGTTGCCGGCGGAGTGCGAGACGAACACACCGGCCCACCAGGCCCAGTCGCGGGCGACGGCCACCCCGTCGGCCCAGGGCATCACGCCAGAGTAGCCGCCGAAGCTGTAGTTGATGACGTCGGCGCCATCCCAGACGGCGTCTTCGTAGGCCTTGACGATCTCGGCGGTGAAGGCGCTGCCCGAGTACTCGCTGGCGGTCGGATAGCCGATGCGATAGCTGAGGATCTGGGCCTGGGGCGCCACACCGGAGATGGTGTATTCCACGCCGGCGACGTTGGCCACGGTGTTGGCGTTGCCAGCGGTGGTGCCCATGGTGTGCGTGCCGTGGCTGCTGCCGGCGGGGCCAGGCCAGGCCCCATCATCGCCCGCCAGTGGAGGATCCCAGGCGCGGAAGTAGGCGCGAGCGCCGATGACCTTCTCCGTCGTGTAGCGAGCGTCGCCTACCGGATAGCCTGGCGGGTAGGCGTAGCCTGCCGGATCGAAGAAGGGGTTGGGGGCATAGACGCCGGTGTCGATGCTGGCGACGATGATGCCCTCGCCCGACATGCCCTGTCCGCCCAGTTGCTCCCACATGGCCGGCGCGTCTATGAGCGGGATGCTGGCGTACATGTCCGGCATGTGCGCGTAGTCGCGGTAGACCCGCTTGACACCCGGCAGCCGCTGCAAGCGGCGCACGGTGGCATCGCTGTCGTCGGGTACCTGCAGCGCCAGGCCATTGAAGACGACGCGGTAGCTCAGCTCGCGCAGGTTGCCCTCGGAGTCCCGGAAGCCTCCCACCCGCGCTTCCGGCATGGCCTTGGCCAATTCCATCTTGAACGCGTCCTGCTGGCTGGCCAGGAAGTTCAGATACTCCTGGGCGTCCGGCGCCTGCACATCCGGTCGCGCCGTCGGCCCGGAGAGGGTTGTCACCTCGGCGCTGCGCCAGTGTCCTGCCAGTGGTACGTCCTCGAGCTCCACGATCAAGCGGCCCGAGGTCTTGGGCAGCGCTTTGGCCGGTCCGTCGGTTTGGGGGCCCTGCACGGCCGCGGCCGGCAGCGCCGATACGAGCAGCGCCAACAAGGCGACCAGGCTCACAATACTGAAGATTCGTTTCTTCATCGTCGTTACCTCCTGAAGAATTAGAAGTGGATTGGTTCATTCGCCGCGGGATGGCCAGTCCCGTCCGAGTGGCGAACCCGGTTGCAGCACACCGCTACAACCGTCACGTCAGGCCACAAAGCACCAGCGCATCACCTCCCTTCCTCCTTCTCCTCAACAGTTCAACCAGTGTGTCCTCCAACAGCGAAGGCCAATGCCAGTGTGCCAGGTTCCGCGTTGGCGTGACGTGGGGCTATCCTTGCCGGATGCCACGAAGTGAGAGGGCCAGGTATCCGGACGTCCAACGTGTGGGAGTGTCCACATTTTAGTCAGAACGTTCCCGTTTGTCAAACCAGGCTCGCGGGTCGAAGTTTCTTCCGCTCTGGGATGGGGAAGAGAAGGCCAGGGAAGATCTTCCCTCCCTGGCCTTGTCGTTCTGGGTCAGGTTGTGGGGGAATGAGACAAACCGCTTCATGCCCTTCCCTGCAGCGTCTAATGGACGATGATCTCCAGACGCGGCCACTGCCCGATGCGGTGCTCCGAAGCCATGAAGGTGTACACCACAGCCTCGGCCTCTTCACCCTTGAGCATCAGGCCGTAGTTGGTCATGGGATCGCTGATCCACTGCTGCACCAGCGCGGTCACGTCTAGCTCGACCACCATGTTGACACTGTCCAGCGCCGCGCTGCCGGCCGGGATGTCCCCGGAATCCGGAGCCTCGTTCCAGGTGATGCTCTCCCACCACCATTCCTCCATGGGGTAGGCCACCAGGTGCATCCAGCGGTCGCGGGTGCGCACGAGAGGATACAGTTTCAGCTTGGCGCTGTCCACCACGGCCAGCGGCGGGATCCACGAGGAGTCGAAGTACAGCAGACCTCGCGCGGCATCCGGCTGAGCCACGTTGAAGGTGGCGCGATCGGCGAAGCTGGCGTTGGGCCTCACGCTGCTGACGAAGGTGTCCATCATGGGCCACAGCGAGTATTCGAAGGGGCCACCGGAGAGCAGCACCTTCACCTCGTCGGAGCGCAGGGTCGTCGCCCGGTCGCCGCAGAGGTAGAAGTCGGCCTTCAGGTCGAACGGATAGCCGCCCCACCAGGGGATCATCTTGAAGCGGAAGAGCTCGTTCGTCCCTGCGGGCACGTCGCCGATCCAGCCGATGCCGGCGATGGGATCCCCACCACCGCCATCCACGGCCAGGGCCTGCAGCGCCTCGACGCCCTGCTCGGCGTAGAGTGCGGCCACCTGGGCCGACCCCCACTCGCCGTAGATGGGGAAGGCGCCGTTGGTCAGGGTGTCCATCAGCAACTGGCCGTCCTGGTAGTCCCAGGGCACGAAGACGAAGACCGGGCTATTGCCGCCCAGGTTATGGGGCGCCAGCACGAACTCCACCTCTTGACCCTCGACCACTTCCAGCGGGTTGGCGGTGAAACCGCTGCCGTCCGGCTTGAAGTTGGCGAAGAGGATCTTGCCCCAACTGCCGTCCTCCGCCTGGTCCAGCAGGCAGGCATTCACGCCGTACTGCACGCCGTCATCGCTGGGGTTGCCACTCCCGCCATCGTAGCCCAGGCCGACACCAGACCCGAACCAGTAGCAGCCTAGAGCGCCGGTGTAGGGCCCACTCAGGTAGGGAGTGCAGTTGAAGCGGAACTCTTCGTTCGCAGTGTACCCAGGCGCCTTGAGGGGGTAGAATCCCGTGGCTGGAACGACGGCGCTGGCATCCCACTGCTTGGTCACCCACTTGAACTGTGTCGGCGGATAGTACGGCCCACGGTTCACGTACTCAGCACCCGGATAGTACCCCAGAGCATCGTGGAAGGCGCTCATAGCTGGTCGGCCTTCGTACCAGTGCTCCTGGGCGCCCTCCTGATAGGGATCGGTGTGCCAGAAGTCGACCGAGTCCCACAGGCTGAACGGCGCGTCGCGCATCTGCCCGCGGGAAGTGAGGTTGGCGCCCGTGTTGTTGTAGCCCATGGCCAGCAGGTCCGGGTCGCGGTATGGCTCGGGGTGGGCGTCCACCACCAGCATGCGGCCCTTGGGCCCGACGCTGGGGTCGTCCAAAAAGTAGGACCAGATCTCGTTGTCGGTGTAGAAGTTGTTGTTGTACCACACCAACAGGCCGCTGTTGGCCGGGCCGAAGCGCCAGCGCGGATCGCCCAGGGCGCTGTCGTAGCCGCCATTTTCGCCCACGTTGCGCCATTGCAGATAGTAGTTGTGGGTGAAGGCCATCGTGCCGTCGCTGCGCTGCCAGGGATCCTGGTAGACCCACTGAGCGTCACCGCTTTCGGCGTCGTCCTCAAAGAGGGTGCTGCCGTTCGCCGTGACCATCACGTTGTCCACGAAGGCGCCGGTGTAGGTGGTGCCCCAGTCGGTCATGAACCAGAAGCGCAGGTAGATGCTCTGGCCGGCGTACGCGCTCAGGTCAAACTCCTGCACTTCAGGATCGGGCCAGTTGGCGTTCCAGCCGTAGAAACCACCGAGCCCGGCCCCGCACAGGTCCTCGGGGAATCCGTACAGCCCGCCGATCCAGCTCGGATCGTGCTCGCACTGGGTGTTCTCGTTGGTGAGCGTATCCCAGGTTTCACCGTCTGCCGAAGCCTGGATCCACAGGAAGTCCCACTCATCCTCGATGTCGTAGACCAGATCGAAGGAGAGCGTGCCTCCAGCGGCGGGGATGGCGACGGGGTTCACGGTGGTCATCATGGCGTTGGCCAGGTCTTGCTTGCCGCCCCACCAGTAGTAGTCCCCCTGCCACACCGGCACTGCCAGGTCGAGCACGCCATCGGGCAAGGGGATCTTGACCCCACGATAGACGTCTTCGCCGCCGGGGAAGAGGCTGGCCTGGCCCAGGGTGATCTCGTAGGACTGGCTCATGTCGCTGATGACGAACGGATTGAGCCAGCCCCAGTTGTCCAGGTGCCACGGATCGGTCGCCGGCGGCTCGAAGCCGATGGGGTGACCGGTCCAGTCGTCGGCCATCAAGGTCCAGAAGCCGGCCGAGGTCTCGCCGAGGCCGTAGGCGTACAGGTCGTCGGCGCCCAGGTTGTGGCCGTACTCGTGGGCAAAGACGCCGATGCCGCCGTTCTCGGGCATCATGATGTACGGGCCGGCGGAGATGCCTGGCGCCACCTCGTAGGCCGGAGAGACAGAACTGGAGTGCGACCACACGGCAGACTCGCCATAGTCGGTGCGGTTGAGCAGCACGGTGCTGTCTTCCTCGCCGTAGCCGGCGTGCACGATCCACAGGCGGTCAATGATGCCATCGCCGTCCACGTCGTAGTTGGCCCAGTCGAAGCCAGGGAGGGTGTCCGCGATGGCATTGACCGCGTCCAGAGCATCCTTCACCAGCGTTCTGGCAGTGCCAGCGCCGGGAATGGCACCGCGACTGCCACCGCCGGACCGGGCGCCTGGGCACTCATCGGCATCGTAGTACCAGGTGGAGTGAGGCACCTGCACCCAGCCAATCACGTCGCCAGTGAAGTCGTATGCCCCGCCGGACTGGTCCTGGTAGTACAGCTTGACCGACTCGCCGGTGAAGTCTTCGTAGACCGTAGAACCGTCCACGCGGGTGTAGTCGAAGACGACCCCGTTGCCGAACATGAAGTCGTCGAACCACTGAGGGGTGAAGTCCTCGGTCCAGATGGAGTCGCCCGAGCGGTCATCCGGTGAGAGTGGTCGCGGCATCTCGTTGTGCAGCGGGCCGGCGTAGGTGAACTCTGTGGTCTGGGTGATGATCAGGGAACAATCACCCACCGTCCCGGTGTACTCATTGGGATCGGCCCTGCCCAAGGGGTCCCAGGTGGAGACGCCCGCTTCCCAGGTGAAGGTGTCGGTGCCGGCGAACTCGACCAGGATCACCAGCACGCGGTCGGTTCCCGCCAGGCCCAGAGCGCTGGCCTCCGCCGTCAGGCCGGCCTCCAGCAAGCGTTGTCGTTCGCGGTTGCGCAGGTAGTCCTTGATGTTGGGCTGGTCTATGGACTTGGGCATACGAGCGCCGGGCTTCACACCCACGTCCTCCGGCGGCTGTACCGTAACCGACCCCTCAGGATACGGGGGGCTGGCCAGCGCGGCCGGGGCCAGGGTCAGCAGCATGGACAGCACCATCAGCAGTCCCAGCCATTTCAGAATCGTGTGTTTCATTTTGTTCTCTCCTTGAGCGAATTGTATTAAGCATGGCCAACAAACAATCTCGCCGCAGAACTCATCGCGGCGTCTTCAGCACGTCTTCGATGCTGGGCCACCACCTCCTTTCCGCAATCTGTTAGCTGCCTTGCAAACGGCAAAGACCAACGACAGGGCGCCAGGCCCCGCGTTGGCGTAAGCACGTGTGTGCAGGAGTGGATACCAGGTGTGAAAGTTGTCAGCAGACCACGACATGAGCGTTTTCTCCCTAATTTGCATGTGTCCGGCACCGGGGGTTCGACGGGGGTTGCCAACGGAATAATGATGCGAGCCAGACAGCTTGGAGTGTGAGTATCAGTAGATCCAGATTTGCTCCTGCCGGACTGCCAAGTCCGGCAGAAAGGCGGTGGACTTGGCAGTCC